>CAKTSW010000181.1 GCA_934613165.1 uncultured Ellagibacter sp. | reverse complement strand
AACTTCTTCGTGAGCCTTTTGTCGGACCCGCGCTCCGCGATCGCCGGTTGGATCGTGACGCTCGGCGCCGCTTGGGTGTACACCCCCTTGTTCCTCATCGTGTTCGTCGAAACGGGCCTCGTGTTCTTCCCGTTTTTGCCGGGCGACTCGCTTCTGTTCGCGGCGGGCGTGTTCTCGGCCGACGGCGGCGGCCTGCATCTGTGGGCGACGCTCGTCGTGTTCTACGCCGCGGCCATCCTGGGCAACACCTCGAACTACTGGATCGCGCGCTTCTTCGGCAAGCGCATCATCGACTCGGGCAAGATCAAGGCGCTCACGCCCGAGCGCATGGCCAAGCTCGACCATTTCTTCGCGAAGTACGGCGGGCTTACCATCATCATCACGCGCTTCATGCCGTTCTTCCGCACGTTCGCCCCGTTCATCGCGGGCACGGGCCATATGAATTTCGCGAAGTTCACGCTGTTCAACGCAATCGGCGGCATTTCTTGGGTGAGCCTGTTCGTTTTGGTAGGATACTTCTTCGGAGGCATTCCCTTCGTGCAGGACCATTTCGAGGTCATCGTGCTCGGAATCGTCGCCGTGTCGGTTGCTCCGGCGGTGATCGGGGCGGTTCGCGCGGCGATGGGGTCGCGCAAGAAGAAGGGCGCTCACGAAGCATAAACGTACACGCGGCAAGACTGGAGCTTAAGGCGCATGGCAGAGGCACTGTATACCAAATACCGTCCGCAGGTGTTCGAGGACGTGGTGGGGCAAGAGCACATCGAGCGCACGATCAAGAACGCCATCGAGCAGGACAAGGTGAGCCATGCGTACCTGTTCTGCGGCCCCCGCGGCACCGGCAAGACGACGACCGCGCGCCTTCTGGCCAAAGCGCTTCTGTGCGAGAAGGGCCCTACCGCCGAGCCCGACGGCACGTGCGAGGACTGCCGGCTCATCGCCGCAGGCGAGCACCCCGACGTGTACGAGCTCGACGCGGCGAGCCGAACGGGCGTCGACAACGTGCGCGAGGAGATCATCGGGCGCGTGCAGTTCGCCCCGACGCGTGGGCGCTACAAGGTCTACATCATCGACGAAGTCCATATGCTCTCGACGGCCGCGTTCAACGCGCTTCTGAAGACGCTTGAGGAACCGCCGAGCCACGTGGTCTTCATCCTTGCGACGACCGACCCGCAGAAGGTTCCCGAAACCATCCAGTCGCGCTGCCAGCGGTTCGATTTCAGGCGTATCTCGTCCGAGGCCATGGTGGCGCGCCTCGGCGCGGTGTGCGTGTCGGAAGGCGTCGAGTTCGAAGGCGAGGCGCTCGACCTGATCGCGCACCGCGCGGAAGGCGGCCTGCGCAACGCGCTCACGTCGCTTGAGCAGATCATCGCGTTCGGCGAAGGCAAGGTGACGCTCGCGGGCGCCGAGAGTATGCTCGGCTCGCTTGATTCGAGCGAGATGTCCGAGATCATGGCGGCGATCGGCGATCGCGACGCCGCGGCGTGCTTCAGGTGGGTCGCCCAATACGTGGAAACGGGCGCCGACCTCGCGCGGTTCACCCACGATTTGGCCGAACACGTGCGCAACCTCTACGTGATGTCGCTTGTCGGCGCCGATGTGGCGCTTGAGGTGAGCGCGACGGAACGCCGCGAGCTCGAAGCCGAGCTTCCCCGGTTCGGCGGCGACCGCTTGGCTCGCCTGCTCGGCCTTCTGGGAGACCTGTCCGCGGAGCTCAAGACATCGACCAATCCGCGGCTTTCGTTCGAGATTGCGCTGACGCGCATGGTCCGCCCCGATTCCGATCTGACCCTCGAGTCGCTCGCCGAGCGCGTCGAGGCGCTGGAAGCGGGCTATTCGGCCACGGCGCATGTGATCGGGAACGCGGCTCCGCAGCAGGTCGCGGCACACTCGCAGGCTGTGCGGACTGCGCCTTCCACGGACGCCCGCGGGCTCCGTGCCGAAGCTGCGCCCGCGAGCCCTGTGCCCGAGACGCGCGCTGCCGGGGAGGAGTGCGCAGTGCGTGCAAGTCGTGCCGTCGTCGAGGAGCGCGGAGCGACCGCCTGGCCCGCCGCTGTTCGTGGGGACGGGGCGTCTTTCGGGGGTTCCCAAAGCGTTCAGCCTGCCGCTAAGACCGTTCATCCTGCTCAGAGTGCTGTTTCCACTCCCGTTGACGAGCCGCGCGCGCAAGCTGTCGCGCAACCGGAGCCGGTGCAGGTAAGCGCGGCGGCAAACGGTGCGGGGGCATCGGGCGTCTCGGAGGATATCGTCCAGACGCTTCGCAACGAAGCGGCGCTGCAGCGGATCTGGAGCACGGCGATCGCGTCTCTCAAGAAGAGCAAGGCCGCCTACGGCGTGCTGTTCTTGAACACGAAGGCCGTGTTCGACGAAGCGCACGGCATGCTCGTCATCGAGTTCCCGAAGGAAAACGCGTTCGCCTTCAAGGCGGTGCAGAAGCCCGACGTGCAGGACGCCGTTTCGGCGGCGCTCGCTGGGGCATGCTCGGCGCAGATTCCCTTCGCGTTCTCGCAGGGCCCGGCTTCGGCTTCCGCGGTTCAACCGGCCCGCGCGGCGCAGGCGGCAGGTGGGGAGCCTACGCGCGGCGGTGACTCTTCACGCGTTCAGGCTGCCGAGGACGCGCCCTCGGCAGCTCGCCAAGCGGCCGCAGCCGCGCTCGAGCGCGCGAAGGCGCGGGACGCGGCGGCCGCGGGCAGACGCGACGCGGCACCGATGAACAACCGCGCCGCGGCACTTGCCGCCCGCGCCGCGGAGCCTGTGGGCGGCAGGCCCACGGTGGCGTCGCGCACCCGCGTTGCGGCACCGTCGTACCCGGAGTCGAAGCAGGTGCCGATCGACGCGTACGGTTCGGTCCCCTACGACGAGGTCCCGTACGGAGACGCCGACGTCCCTTTTGACGAGGCTCCCGAAGCCGTCGCGCGCGGCGCCTACGGGAGCGGCCCTGCAGGCTCCCCGGACGATCGTGGCGGCCGCGCGGCAGACGCGCATACCGCGGACGCAGGCAACAAGTTCGCCCAGATGGCGCGCGAGGCGGCGGCGCGCACGGCCGCGAGTCGCGCGAACCTATCTTCCCAGGGCGCAGGCGAGCCCGACGCCCGGACTTCGGCATCGATCGAGGCGACGGGCCCTTCCGGCGAGCCGCGTGACGGCACATTCGCCTCGTCCGACGATTTGGCGGCGCTCCTCGCGGCGGGAGGTTTCGCGGGCGCGCACGTCGAAGAAATGAGAGAATAGGCACTGCTGTTTTCCGTGCTTGCCGTCTCTAAGCCTTCGGGCAAGGCGCAAGTGCGTGCAATGAACGAAACGACTCTTGAGGAGAGAACATGGCTAAACGAGGAGGATTCCCCGGCGGCGGCATGGGCAACATGAACGCCATGATGAAGCAGGCCCAGAAGATGCAGGCCGAGCTTGCGAAGGCCCAGGAAGAGGTCAAGACCATGTCGTTCGAGGCGACGGCCGGCGGCGGCATGGTGAAGGTGGTCGCCCTCGGCGACAACACCATCCAGTCGATCGCCATCGACCCCGAGGCGGTCGACCCCGAAGACGTCGAGATGCTCGAGGACATGGTGCTCGCCGCGGTGAATGAGGCGCTGCGCGGCGTGTCCGACATGGCGGCCCAGCGCATGAGCGCGGCCACCGGCGGCATGAGCATCCCCGGCCTTCTGTAAGCGGTCGCTTCCGTGAATTCGGCTCCAGCGATTCAAAAACTCCTCGATGAGCTCGAGCGATTGCCCGGCGTCGGCCCGAAATCGGCCCAGCGCATGGCGTATTGGCTCCTGAACACCGACCGAGCCACGGCGATGCGCCTGGCGGAGGCCATCATCGAGGTGAAGGACACGGTGCATTTCTGCTCGCGGTGCTTCAACTACGCCGAGGACGACCTGTGCGAGATTTGCGCGTCGACGAAACGCGATACGGGCGTGATATGCGTGGTCAGCGAGCCGCGCGACATCCCGCCCATCGAGCGCACGGGCGTTTTCCAGGGAGTGTACCACGTGCTCGGCGGCGCGCTTTCCCCGCTTGAGGGCACAGGCCCCGACGATCTGCACATCGCCGAGCTCATGGCGCGCCTTGGGTCGGAAGAGGTGCGCGAGGTGGTGCTCGCCACCAACCCGAACGTGGAAGGCGAAACGACCGCGTCGTACCTTGCGCGGCTCATCAAGCCTTTGGGCGTGAAGGTGACGCGCCTGGCAAGCGGGCTTCCCGTCGGCGGAGACTTGGAGTTCGCCGACGAGGTCACGCTCGG
>CAKTSW010000180.1 GCA_934613165.1 uncultured Ellagibacter sp. | reverse complement strand
TGATGCGCTTGCGGACCATGCGTCGGTCGACTTCGAGCTGGCTCTCGCCTTCTCCGAAGCGCGACCCCACCCCGCCGCCCATTCGGTTCGACGCAAGGTGCGCCCACATGCCGCGCAGTCGCGGGTAAAGGTACTGGTTTTGGGCAAGGCGGACCTGGAGACGCCCTTCCTTCGATGTTGCATGAAGGGCGAAGATGTCGAGGATCAAGGCGGTTCGATCGATTACCTTGACGCTTTTGTCCACCGTTTTCTCTAGGTTCGATTGCTGCGAGGGCGTAAGCTCGTCATCGAAGACGACGAGGTCGGCGGAATACGATCGGCAAAGCTGGGCGATTTCCTCCGCTTTGCCCGTGCCGACGAACGTGCGCGGGTTGGGCGCATCGAGCTTTTGCGTGGTCGTGGCGACCGTGTCGGCGCCAGCCGTGTCCACGAGCCGTTCGAGCTCGGCGAGCGAAGATTCGAGCGACCATTTCTGGCCAGGCCGTTCGACCCCGACAAGGATTGCCCGCTCTCGCCGTTCCTCGAAAACGGTCTTCGCTCCCTTGACCAATGCCGATGCGTATTCCGCCATGTGTAACCTCTCTTGCCCTACAGCGCGACGGTACCCTCGAACGACTCGGCGGCAGGGCCGGTCATCATAACGTGGTCGTCCTCCGCCCAGACGATATGCAGCGTGCCACCGCGAAGGATCAGGTCGTTCTCGCGTCCGGTTCGACCAGTGAGCGAAGCGGCGACGCACGTCGCGCATGCGCCGGTTCCGCAAGCAAGCGTTTCGCCGCATCCGCGTTCGTAGACCCGCATCTCGATGCCGTGGTCGGTGACGGATGCGAACTCGATGTTCGCCTTTTCGGGGAACATCGAGTGGCTTTCGTAATGCGCGCCGATCTTTTCGAGGTCAAGCGACTTCAGGTTTTTCTCGTTCGACGTGAAGAGCTCGTTGGGAAGCGCCTCGAAGTCGTCGATGAACGTGATCGCATGGGGGTTTCCCATGGAAACGCAGGTGAACGCGAAGTCCCCCCAGGGAGAAGGGATCGCGATTCCCCGTGCGAAGCCTCTCCCGTCTTCGGTTTCGGCGTTCGGTGCGACGGCGACGGGCACTTCTTCCGGATTCAGGATAGGATGTCCCATGTCGACCGTTGCCTGCGTCAGCTTTTCGTTCTCGTCCACTTCGAAGCTGATCGGCTTCGGCCCCGCAAGCGTGTCGGCGACGAACGATCCGTCGCTGGCCTGCACGTAACCACGATCGACGAGGAACTTCGCGAAGCAACGAACGCCGTTGCCGCACATCTGCGCAAGCGTTCCGTCCGAGTTGATGTAGTGCATGTAGGCAGCGCAATCGGGGCGCTCCGAGGGCCTTACGAGGATGACCCCATCGGCTCCGATTCCGAAGTGGCGGTCGCATAACCATGCGACCTGCTTCTGGGTCAGCTCGATCTCGTTCGAAAGGTCATCGACGAAGACGAAATCGTTTCCGGCCCCATTCAATTTGCTGAAGGTGAGTTCCATTGCGTGCTCTCTTTCCTGACGGTTAGCCCTGTATTGTATCAATGAATTGTTGCGCGCACGTTGCTATCGCCTGGGCGTTGCCGCTGTCGGCGTTTATCCAGGTGATGCGCTTGTCTTTTCGAAACCATGTGCGCTGTCGTTTCGCATAGCGACGCGTTGCCTGCTTGATTTGGGCGATCGCTTCGTCGAGCGCGATCGCGCCATCGAGCGCGGCGACGATTTCCTTGTAGCCTATCGCCTGAGGGGCGGTGATTCCTTCGCGAAAGCCCGATGCGAGGAGCGCTTCCACTTCCTCGACGAGGCCTTGCTCAATCATGCGGTCGACGCGCACGTCGATGCGTTTTTTGAGCAGCTCGGGGTTGACGGCAAGTCCGATGAATATCGCCGGAACTGCCTGCGGGATATGCGAAAGATTGCGCTTCTGCTCGGCGTACGAGGTTCCCTCGGCAAGCAACTCGAAGGCGCGCACGACCCGTCTAACGTTGTTGGGGTGGACGACCGCGGCGCTTTCGGGGTCGGTTTCTTGCAGCTTGTCCCAAAGTGCCTGTGCACCGTGCTCGTTCGCGAAAGCGGTCCATCTTTCGCGAACGGGATTGTCTACCTGGTCCCCCTTCGGGAAGTCGTACGCGTCGATTGCGGCGCGCACGTAAAGCCCGGTTCCCCCTGCAAGGAAAGGACGCTTCCCCCGCGACGAGATGTCGCGAAAGCACGAGCGCGCGTAGGTTTGGTAGACTGCAGCGGAATACGCCTCGCCTGGGTCTGCAAGGTCGAACCCGTAATGAGGGACGAGGCGCTGCTCTTCCGGCAGCTTCCCCGTTCCGATATCCATGCCGCGGTAGATCTGCATGGAGTCGGCGCTCACAATCTCTCCGTCGTTTTCGAGCGCGAGAAGCTGGGCGACATCCGTCTTTCCCGAAGCGGTTGGGCCGACGATGCAGATAACGGGCGCGTTTTGCGGGTCTTCAGGCAAGTTCGTCGTCACTACGCGGACGCCTCGGGAGAATTATCGCTGCTTGCAGTGCTCACGACATTGCCGGTGAGGTACCAGGTTTTCGCCTCGGTGATCTTCACGTCGACGAACGAACCTGCCATTTCTTCCGGCGTGAAGCCTTCGGGGGCAAGCGCGTGCACTGTCTGGTTCTTCGGGCTCTTTCCCGAGATCATGCGCTCGTCGCGCTTCGAGCCGCCTTCGACGAGCACCTTGACGGTTTGCCCGACTTCCGGTTGATTCAACTCGTAGGCATGCTTTTGCACGAGATCGACCAGACGGTCGAAGCGTTCCTGGATGACCTCGCGAGGCGTCGGGTCCTCGATCTTCGCAGCCGGGGTTCCCTCGCGCTTCGAGTAGATGAACGTGAAGACCTGATGGTAGCCGACTTCGTCGATCAAACGGTAGGTGTCTTCGAAATCCTTCGCCGTTTCACCTGGGAAGCCGACGATAACGTCGGTTGAAAGCGCGATGTCGGGGCACGCCTCGCGCAGCTTTTTAACGAGCTCGAGGTAGTGTTCGCGCGTGTAGCGCCGGTTCATCGCGGCGAGCACGGCGTCGGAGCCGGACTGCACGGGAAGATGGAGCGCGGGCATAAGCGAGCGAAGACGCCCGAACTTCGCGATGACCTCGTCGGTCAGGTCCTTCGGGTGGCTCGTCGCGAAGCGAAGGCGTTCGATCCCCGTCGAATCAATGGCGTCGAGCACGTCGGCGAAACGGGGCTTCCCGTAGAGGTCGCGGCCGTAGGAATTGACGTTCTGACCAAGAAGCGTGATTTCCTTCACTCCCGCGGCGACGTAGCGCTCGGCCTCGGCGACGATGTCCTCGAGCGGGCGCGACTTTTCTCGCCCGCGAACATAGGGAACGATGCAGTACGAGCAGAAGTTGTTGCAGCCGATAGTGATGGGAAGCCATGCGGCCCACGCATGCTCGCGTGCGGTCGGAAGCTCGGTCGGGAACGACGAGGACGCGTCGAGCACCTCGACCTGCTTGCCCTGGCCTTCGACAGCCGCTTCGAGCAGGCGCGGCAGCGAACCGAGGTTGTGCGTTCCGAAGACGACGTCGAGGTGCGGAAGCGCATCGACGAGCTTCTCGCCGTCTCGTTGGCCGATGCAGCCGCCGACGGCGACGATGCGCTTCGACAACGGCGAGCCCTTCCTCATCTCGACGTTTTTGAGCGAGGCGACCTGGCCGTAAAGCCGCGTGTCGGCCGCTTCGCGGACACAGCAGGTCATGAAGATGATGACGTCGGATTCCTCTACCGTTTCGACGGCGAGGGCGCCGAGCGCTTCGAGCATGCCTGCGATGCGCTCGGAATCGTGCTTGTTCATCTGGCATCCGAAGGTATGGACGCAAAACGTGAGCCCGTTGAGGGGTGAATGCATAGGTATCAGTTCTCCGAAGTGGTGCTGGACAGGGTTGAATGGTCGATGGGTGCTGCTATCTGCGAATGGCGCGGCTCAACTGCGAAGCGAATGGCGGTTCGGTATTCGCCGTCGATCACGATGTCTGCGAAGGACGGCGCGCACACGATTTCGATGCCGACGGGCGACAGAAACCCGCGGGAAATGGCAATCGCCTTGACGGCTTGGTTGACCGCCCCCGCCCCGACGGCCTGGATGTCGACGGTCGATCCGTCTTTTATCATGCCGGCGATTGCTCCGGCGACGGATGCGGGGGAAGATTTTGAGGACACCTTAAGGCAGCCGATGGGAGACTGCGGGTCCGATGCGGTTGTCACGGATCGTTCCTT
>CAKTSW010000179.1 GCA_934613165.1 uncultured Ellagibacter sp. | reverse complement strand
CGACTTCATCGTGAACCTCGGCGGCAACGTGGTCGCGCACGGGGAAAAGCCCGGCGGCGTTCCCTGGAACATCGGCATCCAGGACCCGCGCGACAAAGGCGCGCTCGTCGGGGCGATGCCGCTTCGCGACGCGTCGGCCGTGACGAGCGGCATCTACGAACGTTGCTGCACGGTGGACGGCACGCTCTACCACCATATCCTTTCGCCCGAAACGGGCATGCCCGCGCAAACCGATGTGGCGGGGGTGACCGTGGTAGCCGACCGATCGATCGACGCGGAAGGGTATTCCACCACGCTTCTGGCCTTAGGGATAGAGCGCGGACGCGCCTTCGCACGCGAGCACTCCGCCATACGCCAAGCGACCTTCGTCACGCGCGAGGGGCAAGTTGTAAACGGTTAACTATACCACGGATCGATCCTGTGTCCAGTCCCTAAAAGGGGACTATAGTAATTATTAGTACTCTTACGCTAACTTTTTTATGAAATCATGCGAATAGTGTCTTGACTCAACTGTTAGCTTTCATAAACTCCTATTCCATTCTGGCTATACGGCATCACCCCCATGCAGGTATAGCTCCGCACCGTATCGAACAAGAAAAGGAATGATGGGCCGTTTTCGTCCCAGGAGGTAATCGATGTTCGCCCCGAAAAGCCGCGTAAAAGCTTTGCTTTCAATCGTGCTCGCCGCAAGCCTCAGCTTCGGCGCTCCTGCGGCTTTTGCCGCCCAACAAGCGAATGGCGACCCTACGGCACTCTTCGACGCGACCGACGCCGTCGAGGCGCAGGCGACAGAAGGCGGCTCCGAAGCAGCAGCGAGCACAGACGCCGCCACGCAGGCGACGGACGAAAGCACCGCGAGCGGTGACGTTTCCCTAGCCTCGTCAGCATCGACGATTGCCGACGAACAGAACCTTTCTTCCCTGGCGAACAGCGAGAACGCGTGGCAAGTGGTAAGCGAGGGGTATACGGGCAACGGCACGAACAACAAGACCGCCTCTTACGACGGCAACGTAGCCGTGCAGAAGAACGTCGTGCCCACCGGCACCGAAAACGAGTTCCTCGTGTACCTGTCGATCGACTACAAAGCCGCGCTGAAGAATTACTTCGAGAACGCAGAATATCAGGCGACTGAGGCAAACAAAAATCACGGCGTTGAGGTCGGACAAGTGGTGTCATCGATGGAAGGGGCGAAGGATGTTTCCGTCGCCTCCGGGAACATCTACAGCAGAAGCGGCAAGTTTACCGTGGTCGACCCCGGCGGAAACACTATCGCTCAAAACGTCACAATTTCCTGGTCGAAAGCGAACAATGTAACGTTCTACCTCAAGGTCGACGACTCCCACTATGTTCTGTTCGGTACAGGCGTGAGGGACGGAGGCACGAACAACGTGGCCCTCTCCGCCGAAGCTTGGGAACTCATCCGCCAAGAGGCCGTGAAAACCGCGCTCAACCAGGTCACCGACACCATGGGCGACAACATCGAGTACGTCGAAACCGTGGCCTCCGACGGCACTACCGATTACAACAGCGGCTCGAAAACGCTCACGTGGACGCCCGAGGTGAAAGCCGACTGCAAAACCGAGTCCTCCACTTCGGGAAACGAGACCACCACGTGGTACCGCAACGCCGCCGAGCTCGTATACAAAGTGAAGCTGACCCCCCCCCGAAGCACAGGGCTGACCGACTCTAGCGGATCGCTCTCGCCTGCGAGCAGCGACGATGCCATCTGCGCCGTCAACAGCAAGGCAACCCTTACCTACAACAGCACCGCGAAGGTCGACTTCCCTGTTCCAAAGGTGAAGGGGCTCCTTTACGACCTCGTCTTCACCAAGGTGGCCGAAGGGACGGACGAACCACTGCAAGGTGCCACGTTCAAGCTCCAACAGCAAGATGAAGACAGCGCCTGGCAAGACGTCAGCGATTCCAGCGGCAACGTGATTACCGCCACTTCCGACGAAAACGGGCAGGTCGCCTTCACGGACCTGCAACACGGTACCTACCGCGCCGTCGAGACGCAAGCGCCCACAGGCTACAAAAACACCGACGCCAACGGCAAGGCGCTTACCTGGGAGCCTTCAACCCTTTGCTGGACCACGAACAGCAAAGACCTCGTGCAATCGACCGTTGCGAGCGAGAACGCCATGGCAGTCGAAAGCGCCAATGCCACCGTAGCCAACACGCGCTCGATGGGGCTCATGGTGCTCAAGGTCGACAGAGACAACAATCCGCTCTCCGGCGTCACTTTCACTCTGACCAGCAACGACGGCAGCACGACAAGTGCAGTAAGTGCAGTAACCGAGCCGAAAACCGTCAAGAAAGGCAACGCAAGCGCCTCAGAAAGCGTCGCCGCGGCCTCGTTCGCCACTTTGAGCAGCGGCACCTACACGCTCACCGAAAGCCGCGTTGTGGCGGGCTACGAAATCAGCTCGCAAAGCCCCTACACCATCGCCGTGAGCGCGTCGGGCGTCACCGTTTCCGATTCGTCGGGGCAACCCGTCGCCCTGAACACGCTCACCTACGAGGGCGAAACGTACTACTACCTCACCGTTACCAACAAATCGCTGCAGCGCCTTCCCGAAGCCGGCGGCGCGGGCAGACTTTGCGCCTATGCGGCCGGCACCGCCGCGCTTTTGCTGGGACTGAGACAAATCACCCGACGACGCGGCAGGCATGCGGCAAAACGCTGACGCGCCGCCTTTCGACGCGCATCCACCCTCCCTCGGTACCAACCGGCCATCCGGTTTGAACGCAAACATCCTCCTACCCGCGAGAAAGAAAGGAATCGAACATGAAGATCACGGGCACGTGCAAATCGAGAATCGCCGCTGCGGCGTTGAGCAGCATGCTGGTGCTGGGCATGGCGAGCCCCGCACTGGCGAAGACCACAGACGATGGCAAAACCGACGTCGACGATACGACCGCGACCATCATCAACCTGCAACCGGGCGACACGGTGTCGGCCTGGCGCATCGCCGATGCGTACATCGATACCACCGATAACCAGGTGAAATACGATATGGCCCCCGGCCTTCCCAAGGCATATGATTCGATCGACGAGATTCGCACAATCACAAGCGACAGCGACGCCGCGAAAACTGCCGCCAACGCCATCCGAGAAGCACTCGCCGGCACCGTGGCAAGCGCCACGGGGACGGCCGACGCAAGCGGCCAAGCCACGCTCACGCTCGACAGCGGCTATTACCTCGTCACTGTCACTTCCACGAGCGGCAAGACGGTCATGTACCAGAACGTGCTCCTCGATGCATCGCCCCAAGGCGACGGCACGAGCTATTCCGCACGCACTGTGAACGCTGAAATCAAGAAGTCCGATGTCACCAAGCCCGACAAGAATGTCGTAAAAGATGACGGCTCAACCTCCGACACGACTGATGCCGCAAGCGTCGGCGACACCGTGAAGTTCCAGATTGCCGGTACTATCCCCAGCTATCCCTCCAACGCCACGCACGCCACCTACAAAGTGACCGACTCGCCGGCATCGGGGCTTGAAATCGACACGAGCACGATCATCGTGAAGTCCGGCGGCAAAACGCTCGAGGCCGGCGCGGATAAAGCGTACACCCTCACCACCAACGCCGACGGCGGCTTCACCATCACCTTCAACAACCCGATTTCACTTGCGGGCCAAAGCTACACCATCGAGTATTCCGCCACGGTAACCGCTGTCGACGAAACGAACGGCACCGTTGCCAACAACGCGCACGCCACGTTCAACCCCAACCCCTACGAAGAGGGCACCGTCGACACTGACGACGACCCCGCGACCGTCAAGACCTACGGTTTCGTGTTCAAGAAGGTCGGCAGCGATAACCAGCAGCCCCTCGCCGGAGCCGAATTCCAGGTGAAGGACGCAAGCGGCAACCTGCTCACGAAAGACGGCACCGCCATCACCCTCACCTCCGACGCAAACGGCTACGTGTCGCTCGCGGGCCTGAAGGCCGGCACCTACACCCTCACCGAGACGAAAGTTCCCGCAGGCTATCAGAAAGTCAACGACTTCGATATCGAGCTTTCCTCCACGACCGTAACCGGAGACAACCCGGCAACCACCGACACCGAGGAAACTAACTACAACTACTACAACGGCGACAATGGCGTCGTCGACGCCAAGCAGGGCGAGCTTCCCACCACAGGCGGCGCGGGCACCGTGGCGTTGACTGCCGCGGGCGTGGTGCTCATCGCGGGAGCCGCAGGCTTCATCGTCATGTCGCGCCGTCGCAACGACTCGGAGCGCTA
>CAKTSW010000178.1 GCA_934613165.1 uncultured Ellagibacter sp. | reverse complement strand
AGCGCGAGGTGGTCGACCGCATCGCCGAGCAGGCCGTGCGCGGCAAGCTCGTCGATCGCAGCCATGTGCTCATCGACATCGACGATGCGGCGGGCGACTACGTCTGCCGCATCGAGGCTCCGCTCGATCTGGACGCCGTCCCGATCGGCTAAGGGCCATATGCCATACGGGGGGCGAATGCCGAATGTGGCAGGCGCCCCTCGTGCCTTTTCGGGCAAATGTACTAGAATATGCCCCATGCGAAAGCTTTCGTCCGACATACGCGCGTTTCTCGCGCCGCCTCTCATGGGGTTCGCCATCATGACTCTTTTCGTGGTGTGCTTCCTTCTCGCGATGGCGGTGCTCATGTGCCTGACCCGCATCATCCTGGGGTAGCGCCATGTGGCAAAGGTTCAGGCTCTACGACCTGCGCGTCATCGGGCATTACCTGGGCACGCTGACCCAGCTGTTCGCCGCGCTCATGGTCGTCCCGTTCGCGACGGCGATCGTCTTCCAGGAATGGGAACCCGCTTCCCGTTATCTTTTCAGCATCGGCCTCACGCTTACCGTGGGCACGGCCCTTCGCTTCTTGCGTATCGAGCCGGGCCGTTTGGGCCGCAGGCAGGCGCTCGCCGTCACCGGCTTCGCCTGGATCGTGCTCGCCCTGTTCGCGTCGATCCCGCTGTTTTTGTCAGGACACTACGCAACCTACATGGACGCCCTGTTCGACGGCGTGTCGGGGCTTACCACCACGGGCGCTTCCGTCGCGCTCGACCTTGATCATCTCTCGAACGCCGACAACATGTTCCGCTTCGCGATGCACTTCGTCGGCGGCTTGGGGCTTGTCGTCGTGGCCCTGTCGCTCGGCATCTTCGGGAAGCGCTCGGGGTCCTCGCTCTACAGCGCCGAAGGGCGCAGCGAACACGTCGTCCCCAATGTGGTGCAGACGACGCAGTTCATTCTGCGCATCACGCTCACCATCATCGTCGTCGCGGCTGTGGTGCTCACGTTCATGGCCATGGGGGCCGGCATGGAGCCGGTCCGCGCGGCGCTCCATTCGCTGTGGCTTTCCGTCTCGGCGTTCAACACGGGCGGCTTCACGCCCATGAGCGAAAGCGTGCTGTACTACGAATCGCTCCCGATCGAGATAACCCTCATGGTGCTCATGATCATGGGCTCCATCAGCTTCGTGGTGCATGCCGAGGTGTGGAAGGGCCACATGAACGCGTTCTTCCGCGACATCGAGGTGCGCACCATGATCATCTGGCTGCTCGTCATGGTCGTGGTCGTCGCGTCCTCGCTTTCCGTAAGCCCCTTCTTCTCCGACCTGCCGGCGATTCTTCGCCGCGGCCTGTTCATGGTGATCTCGGCGTTTTCCACCACGGGCTTTCAGAACATCACCACCAACCAGCTTCTCACCGTGTTCCCCTCGGGCGCGTTTCTGGCAATCGCGCTGATCATGGCCGTCGGCGGCAGCGCCGGATCGACCGCGGGCGGCGTGAAGTTCAACCGCGTCGGCATCATCTTCAAGTCCATCGTCTCCACGGTGAAAGAGGCGGTGTCGCCCTCGTCGGCGCGCGTGGTCGTTTCGTACAACCACCTCGGCAGACGCGTGCTCTCGCCCGAGGCGGTGAAGGAGGCGATGACGGTTTTCGTGCTGTTCGTCATCACCTACACCATCGGCGCGCTCGTGGGCATCGCCCATGGCTACGAGGCGACGCAGGCCATCCTCGAGTCGGTGGCCATGACGTCGAACGGCGGCATCATCACGGGCATCGTGACGCCCGGCATGACCCCGTCGCTCGAAGCCTTCTACATCTTCCAGATGTGGGCGGGCCGTCTGGAGTTCGTCACGCTGCTCGCCGTGCTTGCCGAGATAGTGGTCTCGGTCGTTCCGCGAAAGAAGGTGGGGAGATGAGAGGTGCGTGTTCCCCTGGTCAGCGCATGAACCCGCGGCCTTTGCGTGCTGCCTGCGCGGCGGCCGCATCGGCGTTTCCGGTGGTGGCCGCGTCGACGTTTCTGGCAGTGGCGCTTTCGCTTACGATGCTGTTCCCCGTGTGCGCTTTCGCCGACGACGGGGACGCCGACGACAACCTCGTGAACCCGCAGCAGCGCCCCGACAGCTCGTTCATCTACGAGTCGTCCATATCGAACCTGGCCAACGCCGATTCGTACTACGACAAGCAGACCGTGCAGGTGACGGGCGAGGCCGTGGGCGACAAGATCAACGCCGAGGACGGCATGGTGTGGATCACCTTGGCCGACCAGTCCGACCCGAACTCGTCGGTGTCGGTGCTGATGACGGCCGAGGCGGCTTCGAACATCGACACGCTTGGGCGCTACGGGACGACCGGGTCGATCCTCCAGGTTCGCGGCCAGTTCAACCTTACGTGCTCCGAGCATGAGGGCGCAAGCGATCTGCACGCGCAGAGCGTCGTGGTGGTGAAGAAGGGGTCGTCGCATCCCGACGCGCTGAACATAGAATCGTTCGGCCCTGGTGTGCTGCTCGTGGTGGTCGGGCTCGCGCTCATGGTGGTGTTTCGCCAGCTGCGAGAGCGGCTACGCTAGTCGAAAGAGGTTTCCTTGGAGGATTCGAACGCAACAGGGCGCGTCGTCAAGCTCGACCGCGGGTTTCCCCTCGTTCGCCTTGAAAACGGCGACGAAGTGCGCTGCAAGCATGCAACCGCCCTGGTGAAAGGCGAGAAAGTGCGCGCCGTCATCGGGGATGAGGTGCGTGTTTCCCGTGCCGACGGAAGCGATAAGGCGCTCATCGTCGAGGTGCTTCCCCGTCGTCGCGAGTTCGTTCGCAAGGATCCTACCGAACGCGCGGTGCCTCAGGTGCTTGCCGCCAACTTCGATCGGGTCATCGTCACGCAGCCCGCCGTCGAGGTGAACATGCGGCGTTTGGAGCGCGAGCTCGTGCTCGCGCACGAGACGGGCGCGGCGGTGACGGTGGTGCTCACCAAGGCCGACCTGGCCGAAAGCGAAGGTGCGGTGTCGGAAGTGCGCGACCGGGTTCGCGCGCTCGTCGGTTCCGAGGTCGCCACGCTCGTGGTGTCGGCCGAAAGCCCCGAAAGCGTGGAGGCGGTCCGCGCGCTCGTTCCGGCAGGCACGGTCGCCATCCTTATCGGAAAGAGCGGCGTTGGCAAGTCGAGCCTTGTGAACGTGCTGGTGGGAAAGGACGTCCAGGAAACCGGGTCGGTGCGCGAGACCGACGGGGCGGGCCGTCATACCACGGTGAGCCGCGAGATGGTGAGCATCCCCGGCGGCGGCTTCGTGGTCGACATGCCCGGCGTGCGCGGCCTGGGGCTGTGGGACGCCGATGCGGGGATCGGGGCCGCCTTCGCCGATGTCGAGGAGTTGGCGGCGCGCTGCCGTTTCCGCGACTGCAAGCACGACAACGAACCCGGTTGCGCCGTGCGCGCTGCCGTCGAGTCGGGCGAGCTTGCCCGCGAACGCTACGGGTCGTACTGCGCCCTGAAGCGCGAGACCGAGACCGTGCGGGAACGCCGCGAGCAGGCGCGTTGGCAGCAGCATGAGCAGGCCCCCGCAGGTCAGCGCGGCGGTGCGGCCGCGAAGGGCAAGGGCGCGGGCAAGCGCCGTGGCGGGCACGTGGGCACGGGAGGCTCCGCCGGCGGGCGCCGCACTTCGGCTGCTTCCTCGAAGATGAAGCGCAGCAAGTCGGGTCGCGGCAGCGGCGGCTCAAGCTGGCGCGACCTAGGTCGGGAATAGACCGCATCCGCCCCGTCCTTCTCGCTTGCGTGCTCTTCTCACGCTTGTGAAAGACCGTTCGTCTCCGAATGCCCCCGTTTCTCCGCCGTGAATGGCGGCCTGGAACGCTTTTGCAAAACTTCCCGCAAGAAATGGCTCTTCGATGGCGGCCTGCGACGGGTTTGCAAAAGCGCCATCAGAAAAGGGCCTTCCCATGGCAGCTTGTGACGCTTTTGCAAACGAGGAAACCCGTTATTTCTCGCAAACCCGTCGTTGGCCGCCAAGACCGAGGGCTTCGATGGGAAAAGTGCTTTGCAAAAGCGTCTTAAGCCGCCATTCGCGAGTGCTTTTCCGCTTCCTCGTTTGCAAAACCGTCACAGGCCGCCATCCCTCGCCTTGTTTTCCGCACCTCCTTTACAAACCCTCCCAATGTAAATCGCTTGCGCTCGGTTTCGTAAGGCGCCCGTAAACTCCTGTCATGCTTGCGTCATGGCTCGCTCTCCGAGCCCGTGAACTGCGTTTTCCCGCTTTAGTATCGCCCTTGTCACGGAGACGGGCCGCCCGCTTGCGCCAAGGCTCTCCCG
>CAKTSW010000177.1 GCA_934613165.1 uncultured Ellagibacter sp. | reverse complement strand
GGCTCGCTCGTCGGTGCGAAGGCGACTACCACCTCGGGGTTCTCGTACACCAGGCGCGCCTCCTCTTCGGCGCGGGCGACGTCGTCGGCCGCGAGAGCGCTCCTTAGTACCACATCGACCGTGCAGCCGAGCTCCTCGGCGATGAAGCGGCGGAACTGCGCGGCGTCGGCGCGCGAGAATGTGCAGCCCACGTCGAGCAGAAGGCAAGCACTTCCGCTGATATGCGACTCGTCGTTCTCGTACAAATCGAACATCGACACGCGCGCGATCGCATAGCGCGGTGCGACTGCGGAAACGGCGGTGCGGATGGACCCGAAATCATTCATGGCGTGCTCCTTGAGTCAACCGGGGCCAGGCGGCCCGGAAGTTTTTCTCTCGGCCGATAAGTATAGTCCATGGGAAACGGGCAAGCCGCGTGCTCGGCCCGATTGCCCGCCGCGCGCCGCAGCCGGACCGCTGGGACAGGGGCCCAAGGCCGTCTGAACCCGGGCGCGTTCCCCGATTGGCGAAGCGCGTTTTCCTATATCGCGCATGCCGCCAAGCAACGCAATGGAGAGCCGTTCTTGCTCGTGTTCGACGAGTTTCCCTATGCTGCGGAAACCGAGCCTTCGCTCCCGTCGATTCTGCAAATCGCCATCGATCACGAACTCCGCAACACGAATGCGCGCTAGCTAGCGGTAAGCTGCCATGCGCTGTCTCTTTCTGCATGTGCGCTAGGGCCGGGCAACTGTGCTATCATTGACCGAACTGCATGCATGCAACGCCGTCGCGGGTTCGCGGCGGCGTTTTTGAGCGAGAAAGAAGCTTCCATGTCGCTTTCCATCGGTATCGTCGGCCTGCCCAACGTGGGCAAATCGACCCTGTTCACGGCGCTCACCAACAAGGGCGGCCTTGCGGCGAACTACCCGTTCGCGACCATCGAACCCAACGTGGGCATCGTGCCCGTTCCCGACTCGCGCTTAGACGAGCTGGCCAAGATCGACCACCCGGCGAAAATCGTCCCGGCGACGGTGGAATTCGTCGACATCGCGGGCCTCGTCGAGGGCGCGAGCAAGGGCGAGGGCCTGGGCAACCAGTTCCTCGCGAACATCCGCGAGACCGACGCCATCTGCGAGGTCGTGCGCTTCTTCAGCGACCCCGACGTCGTGCACGTGAACGGCAAGGTGAACCCCACGTCAGACGTGGAAACCATCAAGACCGAGCTCATCCTGGCCGACATCGGCACGCTCGACAAGGCCATCCCGCGCCTTGAAAAGGAAGCGAAGCGCGACAAGGCGGGCGCCAAGAAGCTCGAGGTGGCCAAGAAAGTGCTCGAGGGCCTGAACGAGGGCCATCGCGCGCGTACGCTCGGGCTTGACGAGGAGGAGCAGGCGGCCGTCTACGACCTGCATCTACTCACGATGAAGCCCATCCTCTACATCGCCAACGTCGACGAGGACCAGCTCGACGCCGACCTTGCCGAAATCGACGGCTGCGCGCCGGTGCCCATCTCGGCGAAGGTGGAGGCCGACCTGGCCGAACTCGATCCCGAGGAAGCGAAGGAATACCTCGAGGCCATGGGGCTTTCCGAGTCGGGTCTGGCGAGGCTCGTGCGCGAGGCGTACAAGCTCTTGGGCCTGCAGAGCTACTTCACGAGCGGCGAAACCGAATCGCGCGCTTGGACCATTCCCATCGGCGCGAAGGCTCCCCAGGCGGCGGGCGTCATCCACTCCGACTTCGAGCGCGGCTTCATCAAGGCGGAAACCGCCAGCTATGTCGACTACGTGGAGCTCGGCGGCGAAGCGGGCTGCCGCAACGCGGGCAAGCTGCGCCAGGAAGGCAAGGACTACGTGGTACAAGACGGCGACGTCATGCACTTCAAGTTTAATGTGTAGGTAGGAACCGAACTATATAGCGACGTTTCGCAAGGGCTTCGACGTGTGTCGGGCCCTTTCCATTTTTAAGAGGTGTACGGCATCAAGACTCTGCGTTGACGCTTGTCGAGCGCATCGCTACGCTCGACCTGCGAATTGCGGTTTCTCTGCACGATTATGGTTAAATTATTTGTTTGCGGGGAGATAAACCGCCCGTGTTAGAATGCTCCGAACGGAAAACCGGTGTAGGCCGAATGGCCGAGCTTCGTTCTCGGAGGATGCATGTCCAAACGCGAATCCATAGTGATGACTGCGTGCTTCTCGGGTAAACCGAGTCATCCCATCACCTCCTTGCGGGGGGGGGGTCTCCGTGCTAATCGGCCGGAACAGCTTCGAGACCTCAATCTAACTTCAACCCAATACCGAATCCTCGGCATCGTAGCCGCATCTTGCGGTGCGCCGATCAGCAAGTCTTATGTTGCCGAAATAGCCCACTGCACCGTGCGAACGATCGACCGCGCCATACACGCCCTGGCTGACGCGGGGCTTGTCCGCATCGATTTCAACTACGACGAATCAGGCGCTCAAATCGGGAATTCCTACCGCCTGTCCAATCGGCAGGAAAGGGCTGCCTGCGCGAGGATTCGCCCCGACCCTTAGCGAAGCGGTCTCGCCTGCGGCGCGCGTAAGCGCTGAACACAGGCGGGGAGGGGGAGGTTTGACTCGCGACGACGAGGCGCGAAGCTCAACTCTTCCTTCCATCAAGACCCATCAAACCGGAAAGGCGAGGTTTTTTGCGCCAATCGTGCGGTGGCGCAATGCTTTTTAGCTGGGGGAATCATGAAGACGAGAAGAAAAGAGCGATTGTTTTCGCTCCTTATGGCGTTTGCCCTGATAGTCGGCTTGCTGCCAACGGCGGCGTTTGCTGAGGGGCGCGCTTTGACGAAAAACGACGATGCCGAAAGCGGCGAATCGGCTTTTGGACAGGAGAAGACCGACGATTATTCCGAGAATCAGGAATACGGCTATATCGGGAAGCTTTTAGCCGACGATAGCGACGTTTCCTACGATCCAGACACCCAAACGTTCCTCGTGATCGATGTCGACGCCGCGCAGAGCGAGCATCTGGCGTCGTTGGGAATCTATCAGGCAGATGAGCATATCAAAGAGCACGAGCTCTCGTTCGACGTATCCATCAACGGCGTTTCGGTGGGACAGGGCCAGGCGTATTATCTTGTTTCGAAAACAGATAATACGATCGAGGCGAAAACCACGTCGGATTCTTCCAAGATGACGGCGAGCAGCGGCAAAGTCGCGGTGTTCATCCTGGATAAAGGAGACTTCTATTCGGTTTCTTACAACATCGCAGATTGCTACTACACCAAGGAATCGTGGAACGACGAAAACGGGAGCAAGTACAATGGCGACTCGCTCACCTGCCGTCCGAACAGCAACGAAACCATCACGGAATACAGCGGGACGGCGGGCGACGTTCCTGCTGTCGCATCGTTTTCCTTCGAATGGGATTTGAGCAATTGTCTTGATATCGAGATATGGATGGCCGACGCCGTCAACAAGCAGATGGAGAATCCAGGCTGGGTGTTCCCTGGGGGCACAACGGGATACGTCACTTTCCTGATTGAATTACGGGACGCGGAGGGGAATGTCACACGACTTCCCAAAACGTACTTCAACAATTACGGTAACGACGATCTTTACGAAACAATGGACGAGGATGGCGTGGTTTCCATTCCGTTGAGCCATTACGATGATGATGCCGAAGATGGGTCTCCGTACGGGGAATTCGATATCTATATTCCCTTCGGCTACGATTATCGAATCACCCTTCTCTCATACAGTGTGGATACGCTCGGCGGATACGCCTATTACTACAATCAAGATCATACGCCTGACGCAGATGGTTTTTGCGTTACGGATAAATCTCTTGCAGGCAAGGGCGAGGACGGATCGTTTCTTGAGTTCACGTTCATGCCGATGAACAAGGAAGTCCGTATCGAGAAAACCGTCGAAGGCGAGGAGCCGCAGGGCGCGGAATACCGGTTCCAGGCGACGGAGCTTGTCCCATCGTTTGTTGATAAATACAACAACGAAGGCAAGCAGGACGGCTATGAGAAAACGGATGACCTTTATCAGCAGTTAAGCAACTACCCCTACGAACTGTACGATGCGAAAACGGGTAGCAGAATCGAAGACGGCACGCTGAAGACTGATGACGAGGGTTGTTTCTCCATGAAGTCGGGTCAGTACGCCGTTTTCAAAACATGGGGGTTACCGGAGGACTTCGATAGATATAACGGTGATAGCGGATTCGGCGTGAAGGACATTTACGACGCGCTTTCCAAGGACATTTCCATGGAAAGCAGGTACGTCGTAAACGAGATCGAGAGCCAGGATTGCACTACCA
>CAKTSW010000176.1 GCA_934613165.1 uncultured Ellagibacter sp. | reverse complement strand
GACCACGAGCGCCATGTCGACGCTCTGCGGTGCGGTCAGTGTAATTTGCGTTTGGTCAGTCATGTCGGTCATTGTACCATGCGCTCACGGTTATAATGTGGTGTTCGCTATTCACCACATCCTTACTATTCAGGGGAAACGACATGACAACGGTAAAGCATTTGTTCGACGAGGCCCGCGCCGCATCGCGCGCGACGCTGTCGTTCGAGATCTTCCCGCCGAAGGGCGATTTGGACCACAACACCGCCCGCGAGGTCGCGGGCGGCTTGGCCCCGCTTCGCCCCGATTTCATCTCGGTCACCTATTCCGCGGGCGGATCCGGCAACAAGCACGCCACCAACGACGTCGCCGAGATCATCCAGGCCGATTTCAACACGACGTGCGTGGCGCACCTCACCTGCGCGGGCGCCACGAGCGACTCCATCTCAAGCGCGATCGACGACTTGCACGCGCACGGGATCGAGAACGTCCTCGCGCTGCGCGGCGACATGCCGGCGGGCACAGAACCCACCGAGTTCCGCTTCGCGAAGGACCTCATCCCCCGCCTCGTCGACGCCGGGTTCTGCGTGGGCGCGGCGGCCTACCCCGAGGGGCACATCGACTGCATCGACGCCGACGTGAACATCGAGCACTTGAAGGAGAAGGTCGACGCGGGCGCGAGCTTCCTCGTGACCCAGCTCTTCTTCGACAACGAGTACTTCTACCGCTTCCGCGAGAAGTGCACCTCGGCCCGCATCGACGCCCCGATCGCATGCGGCATCATGCCGTTTTTGAGCAAGCAGCAGATCCAGCGCATGGTGTTCATGTGCGGCGCGTCCCTTCCGAGCCCCATCATCAAGCTGCTCGCCCGCTACGAGAACGACCCGGAAAGCCTGCGCGCGGCGGGCATCGAGTACGCGTGCAACCAGCTTGTCGATCTGGACGCGCACGGCGTCGACGGCCTGCACGTGTACACGATGAACCATCCGAACATCGCGCGCACCTGCGCCGAAGCGATCCGCCGTGCCCGCTAGCCCAGCGTCTGCCCCGAGCGTCGAAGCGCTTCTGAACGGGAAGCCGCGCTGCGGCGCCTTCCCGCGCGCGCCGAGGCCCGGGTCGCTTCGCCTTGACCGCGAAGAGGCGCTTGGGTATCTGGGCTACGGCAAGCAGGAGCTCGGGAGCGATCTTGCGCGCCGCTTCGAGGACATCGCGCGGGAAGTGGAGGAAACGCTTTCCCCCGCGTTCTCGTGGGCGGCCTTCCCCGTCGCTCGCTCTGCCGCCTCGGGCGCCGAGGCCGGGATGGAGCTTGCGGGCGCGCGCGTTCGCCTTACGGGGACGAGCATGGCCGAGCACCTTGAAGGGGCGCGGGGCGCGGCTCTTCTTTCCTGCACGCTCGGGATGGAATCCGAGCGCGCGATCGCGCGCTACCAGGCAACGAGCCCGACCGACGCGCTCTTCTACAACGCATGCGCCGCGGCGCTCGTCGAGGCGTGCGCGAACGCGGTCGAGGCCGACGTCGTGCGCGCGGCGGCGGACGTTAGGCTCCACACCAACTGGCGCTTCAGCCCGGGCTACGGCGACGCGCCCCTGTCGCTGCAGCCGGCGATCCTGCGCGCGCTCGGGGCGCCGGGGCGCCTGGCCATAAGCTGCACCGACAGTTTCCTGCTCGTGCCGTCGAAGAGCATCACGGCGGTGGTCGGGCTGTTCGAAGAGGGAGTGCACGCCAGCGGCGTGCGAAGAGGATGCGCCACGTGCTCGCTTTCGCACGTGTGCGCGATACGAAAGCAAGGGAGAACGTGCCATGGTTAGCAACTTGGCGGGACTTTCCATCAAAGACGACCACCTACGGCGCGCACTCGTCGGCGAGGACTACCTGGTCATCGACGGCGCGATGGGAACGCAGATGCAGGAGCGGGGCCTCGACGGGGCCGAACCCGTGCCCGAGCTTCTCTGCAAGACGCACGCCGACGACATCGCCGCGATCCACGCGTCGTACGTGGCGGCGGGCGCGGAGGTCGTCACGACCAACACGTTCAGCGCGAACCGGCTGAAGCTCGGCGACCACATGAGCGTCGAGGAAGCCTACCGGCTCGCAGCCGAATGCGCGCGGCGGGCGGGCGCGCCCTACATCGCCGGCGACATCGGGCCGACGGGCTCGCTGCTCCAGCCGATGGGCACGCTTTCCTTCGACGAGGCCTACGACATCTTCGCCGAGCAGGTGCGCGCGACGGCATCGGCGGGGTGCGACCTCATCCTCATCGAGACCATGGCCGACTTGCGCGAGGCGAAGGCGGCCCTGCTCGCCGCCCGCGAGAACTCAACGCTTCCGGTGTTCGTCACGATGACGTTCGGCGAAGACGGCCGAACTTTCCTCGGCACGCCGCCCGAGGTCGCGGCCGAGGTGCTTTCCTCGCTCGGCGCGCAGGCGGTGGGGCTCAACTGCTCGCTCGGGCCGACCGAGCTTCTCGGCGCCGCCCAGGCCATGGCGCGCCGCGTGCGCTGCCCGCTCATCGTGCAGCCCAACGCCGGGCTTCCCCGCATGGAAGAGGGGCGCACGCTCTTCGACGTCACGGCCGAGGATTTCGCGGACGCCATGTCCGCGATGCTCGACGCGGGTGCGAGCATCGTCGGCGGGTGCTGCGGCACCTCGCCCCGCTACATAAAGCTCCTCGCGGACAAGCTCGCCGCGCGCGAAGAACTAACGCCTCGCGACTTCAAGCCGGCCTGCGTTCTTACGAGCGCGCAGGAGGCGGTCGTCCTTGAGAAGGGCGCCCATGCGCTCGCCGTCGTCGGCGAGCGCATCAACCCGACGGGAAAGAAGAAGCTCAAAGCGGCGCTTCGCGCGGGAGACTTGGACTACCTGGTCGGCGAAGCGGTCACCCAGAAAAACGCCGGAGCCGACGTGCTCGACGTGAACGTCGGCTTGCCGGAAATCGACGAGCCGGCCATGCTCGCGGCCGCGGTGGAGAAGCTTTCCGCGACGGTGACGCTCCCGCTCGTCATCGATTCGAGCGACCCGGTGGCGATCGAGCGCGTGGTCCGCAGCTATGCGGGCAAGCCCCTCATCAACTCCGTCAACGGCAAGCGCGAAAGCCTCGACGCGGTACTGCCCATCGCCAAGAAGTACGGCTGCGCGGTCATCGGGCTCGCACTCGACGAGGAGGGCATCCCGCCCACCGCGGAAGGGCGGTTCAAAGTCGCCGAAAGGATCGTCGCCGAGGCGGAGCGCGTGGGCATCCCCCGCGAGGACATCGTGATCGACTGCCTTGTCATGGCGGCGGCGACCAATCAGAGAGAGGGCATGGAGATCCTGCGCGCGGTGTCGATGGTCAAGGAGCGCTTGGGCGTGCGCACGGTGCTCGGCGTTTCCAACATCAGCTTCGGAATTCCCCAGCGCGCGCTTCTGAACAGCACGTTCCTCGCCGCGGCTCTTGGGTGCGGGCTCGATTTCCCGATCCTCAACCCGTCTTCCGCGCGCTACATGGACACCGTGGCCGCCTTCCGCGTGCTCAACGCGCAGGATGCAGGTGCCGTGCGCTACATCGAGGACTACGCAACCGCGCCCGACCCCTATACCGCGCCTGCTGGAGCACAGGCGGCGGGCACGGGAGCCCGCGAGGGTGCGGCAAGCACGGCGCCCGCGAAGACGGCCTGCCCCATCGAGGTGCCGGAAAGCCTCGCCCACGAGAAAGAGGCGGTCGAAGGCATCGTCGACCTCATCATATCGGGCCGGAAAGGCCCGATGGGCGCGGCGACCGAGAAGCTGCTTGAAACCTGCGACGCGCTCGACGTCGTGAACGAGGTGTTCATCCCCACGCTCGATGTTGTGGGGCAGAAGTTCGACTCGGGAGCCTTCTTCCTCCCCCAGCTCATGGCGTCGGCGGAAGCGGTGAAGGCGGGCTTCGACGTCGTGCGCGAGCGCATGGGCGACGCCGGAGCGGCGGCCGACGACGCGCGCGCGATCGTCGTGGCCACGGTGCGCGGCGACATCCACGACATCGGCAAGAACATCGTGAAGATGCTGCTCGAGAACTACGGCTACCGGGTGATCGACCTGGGGCGCGACGTCGACCCGAACGAGATCCTGCGCGTGGTGAAGGAACAGAACGTGCGGCTCGTCGGTCTTTCGGCGCTCATGACAACGACGGTGAAAGCCATGGAGGAGACAATCGAGCTCATCCATGCGGAAGCGCCCGGCTGCGCGGTGTTCGTGGGCG
Organism: uncultured Ellagibacter sp.; assembly: GCA_934613165.1. GTDB lineage: Bacteria > Actinomycetota > Coriobacteriia > Coriobacteriales > Eggerthellaceae > Ellagibacter. The sequence goes on along the minus strand of CAKTSW010000176.1, from coordinate 102 downwards.
GTGCGGTGCTCACGCCGGAATACGCCGAGCGGATCCACGCCGACCACTATAGCAAGGACGCCGCCGACTCGGCCCGCTATGCCGAGGAGTACTTCGCGAGCA
>CAKTSW010000175.1 GCA_934613165.1 uncultured Ellagibacter sp. | reverse complement strand
GCTTCGGGTTGTACGGCTGCCGGCACGACATGATGCCCTTCTGGCAGATGTAGCCCTCGTTCGCCTCGGCGCCGGTATAGTCCGGCTTCTCGGTGCGCACGATCTTGCCGTCTTTCACGATCGCCTTGATGGCGCAGAACTCATGGTCGCCCCACCCCGGACAGCACGTGTAGACGAACGATTCCCCTTGTGCCATAAATTGCTCCTCTCGTTTTCCTGTTCGGGAAGGCTTGCCGCGCTGGCCCCCTCGCGCGCCCGGACGTGCCGTGCAACCGACCGGCCGCGGCCCGCACGCGCGGCGCGACCAGCCGGTCGATCGCACGGCCCCCTGGAACCCTTGGGCCCACAATGGGCCTGAGTTCGGACGCCCTTCGCCGCTTCGGCCCCCTCAACGGCGCCTTCCCGCCCCTTCGCGTTCATTATGAAAAGGTTCGAAAGCAACCGAAAGAAGCGTATGATTGCTCTTTAAGCAACGTTTGGTTGCATAATGTATGCAGGGCAACCGCAACAGGCCGCAGACGCAGAGGGAGGCGAGGCCCCATGAACATCGAGACGATCCGCTACTTCGAGGAAGCGGCACGGGCCGGGTCGTTTTACGCGGCGGCGAAGCGCCTCGCCGTGTCGCAGCAGGGGCTGAACAAGGCGATCACCTCGCTTGAAGCCGAGCTTGCGACGAAGCTCTTCGAGCGGAGCCGCAAAGGAGTCGCGCTCACGCCCACGGGGAAGAGCTTCCTCGCCTTCGCGCAGAAGGTGACCGCCGATTACGGCGCGTTCCTCGACGAACTCTACGACCCCGGCGAGGAAAGCGGGCGGGCGCACGACCCCTTCCTCATCTACGTGACGCACTACTCCGCCCAGATCGCGTCGGCCACGCAGACGTACGTCGACCTGCTTGCGCAGTGCTCGTATTTCGAGGAGCCGTTCGAGAAGATCGTGTCTCGGGCGTGCCTGTCGGACGGCACCGACCTCGGGTTCGTCGACCTGCACGCCAACAGCGCGCTCGACCTCGTCGCGAGCGCCGAGCTCGCGTTCGACCCCGTGCTTCGCACGCAGCTCGGGATCGTGTGTCGTGACACGTCGGTCTTTGCCGGGCGCGAGTCGCTGCGGCGGCGCGAGGTGGCGAAAGCGCCGTGCGCGACCGACGCGTCGCGGGAGTCGGCCCAGCAAATCGAGTGGCTTTTCCGCGACTGCCCGCTCGAAAACGTGCAGATGAGCGTGGCGAGCCCGCGCATGCTCATCCGCTTCGTCCAATCGCGGAGCGACGCCGTGGCGCTTTACGACTCGTTCAGCTACCACCTTGCCGTGAAGGACCCCGCCATGCCGACCGACGGGCTCGCGTTCGTGCCGCTTTCCACGCCGGAATCAATGAGCTACGTGGGGTTTCTCTACCCGAAGCACATCCGGCAGACGCCGCGCGTGCGCCACGCCGTCGGCCTGCTCGACCGCTACCTGCGCGAGCACCAGGCCGACTACCTGGAAGAATACCCCGTGTAGAGGGCGGTTTCACCGGACGGCGCGCGCTCGACCGGCGAGTTCGTCCCAGTCGCAGGCGGCAAGGACCGTGCCCGCCATGATGACCACGCAGCACACCACCTGAAGCACGCTCGGCACGCTTCCCAGAAGTACCAGCCCGAACACCACCGCCCACGCCGAGTACGTGATGTTGAGCGCCATGCCGCGCGCGGCACCTATCGTGGCGATGCCCTTGTAGTAGAACAGATACGACGCCGCCCCCGCCAGGCCGGAAAGCACGACCACTCCCGTCGCGAGCGACGGCACGGCGCTCGCCGTGAAGCCCCATGCCCCGAAAAGCGGCAGCACGACCAGGGCATATACCACAGCCGACGTCGTCTCGCGGATCTGGAGCGCCGTCTCGTTGTCGACCGCGTCGTCGCGCATGCCCCATGCGCAGAGCACGGCCTCGCTCCCCCATCCGACGACGCACACGACGGCGCCCGCAAGCCCGAGCGCGGCGTTTCCCGAAGCGGCGTCGCCCGAGGTGGCGTACCCCATGACCATCACGCTGCAAAGCGCGCAGCCAAGCGCCGCGAACTGCCGCGGGCGCATGCGTTCCTTCAGCACGAGAAACGCCATGAGCGCGCCGAACGCCGGATAGAACGCCGAGATGATCGCCGTGTAGCCGGCACCGATGTTGTTGATGGCGACGACGTAGCCCGTCATGCCGAGCGGTCCGCCCAAAAGCGCGCCGAGCATGACCACCTTGCCGCTGCGTGTTTTTAGGGCCGCAATCGTGTCGCGCAGACGGCGACGCGCTCCCATGTACCCGAACAGCCACAACGCGCAGGCCGCGTCGTGCAAAAACGCCCCCACGATCGCGGCGAGCGCAATCGCTTCGGGCGTGCCGACAAACGGCGCCATGGCGAGGCCGATGCCCAAAACGACGGTGTCGAGGCCCCATAAAATGCCGCTCGCGATGCCGTATCTCATGCGATCGCCTCCTCAAGCGCGCAGGCCGCGTCGGCAAGGGCGGCGCCATCGCGCCTCGTGCCGTTGCACGCTTCAAGCGCCTCGTATCCCGCGATCACCGGGTCGAGGTAGCGCTTCGCGTACGAAAGATAGACCTCGCGCCACTCGATGACGTCGCCGCCAAGGGCCGCCTTGTAGAGCGACCACACGTGCCAGCACCACCCGGCAAGCGCCACATAGGCGAAGTTGTGGCAGCACTCGCGCTCGGTCGGCACGCGGCCGAAGTACGCGCGAAGCGCCGCGGCAGCCTCGTCTTCGGAAAGCCGGCAGCACACGCAGAACGTGCCGAAGTCGTGCGCGTAGTCCGACATGCCGGCGTATTCCCAGTCGATGAGGTGCATGCAGTCGTCCTCGTCGACGAGGATGTTCAGCTCGAAGAAGTCGTTGTGCGTAAGGCACACGGGCGCCCCGTCCGCCCGGGCGAAGGCGGCGACGCGCGCGGCCTTCGCAGAAAGTTCGTCGTAGCCGGGAATGGCGTGCGGGTCCGCAACCTCGCGGAGCAGCCCCCCGTAGCGTTTGCCTTCCCGGTAGAAGTCGAAGCTGCGCCCGACCCGGGCCCCCGAGGCGTGCAGCGTGCGCGCCATGCGCATCGCACGGGCGACCTCTGTCCCATTGCGCACATCGAGCGTGCGCGCGTTCGGGATGAACCGCGACACCTTCCAGCCCGCCTTCGCGTCCTCGTAAACGAAGGTGCCGTCGAGCCCCAGATCGCGCGCCGCAATGAGCGCCGCGACCTCGGCTTCGCGATCGATCAGGTTCTCCGTCCCGATTCCGGGCGCGCGGTACACGTATTCGCCCGCCGGCGTGGCGAAATGCCACGAATCGTTCGTGAGCCCCTGCTTCAAAGGCCACACGTCGCTCACCTCGGCCGGCGCCACGCCGAGCACCGAGGCGATGTTCCCAAGCGCCACGGCATCGAGCGCCGCCGCTTCCTTGCTCCCACCCACGTTTTCTCCCCAGACTCGTAGGTTTCTTATTATTTGCGGCCCCGCCTGCGCAAAGGGCCGCCGCGAAGCGCGAGCGCGCCCGACAGCCTCCCGCCGAGCACGCTTGCGCTGCAGCGCTACCCGACGGAGGGCACTCCCTGCTCCTCGTCGATGCGCTCGAGCTCCTCGGCCTTCTTCACCGCGAGCAGCTTGGCGAACACGATGGCGCAGATGCCCGCAGCGAGCTTGCCGGCGAGCACCACGACGATGAGCGTGGGCTGAAAGTTCGCGGTGAACGACAGGTGGTCGCCGAACAAGAACGCGCAGCACACGGCGAACGCCATGCAGACGACCTTGTCCTTCGCGCGCAGGTCCTTCACCATCGAGAACAGCGCGAGCACGTTGGCCGAGCCCGCGAGCAAACCGGCAGTGGCGTCGGAGGACAACCCCACCGCGCCGCCGATCTTGGCGAGCGGTTTCGCCAGGTAGCGGCGGATGAGGTACACCATCGGGAACGCGCCGCACAGCATCATGCCGATGGCGCCCGAGGTTTCGAGCGCGCGGAAGATGTCGTCCTCGTCGGCGATGATCGGGTCGAAGCCGAAGCTGCCGAACAGCGTCGACCACAGCCCCGTGAAATACTCCACCACCACGAGCACGAACACGATCTTGAGCGCGCTTTCCATGACGCGGCCGAACACGATGAAGCCACGGATCATGGCGTCGGGCTTGAACTTGAGGCCCGCGGCAAGCACCACGCAGATGATGATGAGCGGGATGAGGTTCACGCCGATCTGGCCCCACGACAGCATGAGCTGATAGGTGGCGTCGGCGTTGGTGGACACGACCTCGCGGATCATCGGGTGGGACACCGCGATGATGGCGGACGC
>CAKTSW010000174.1 GCA_934613165.1 uncultured Ellagibacter sp. | reverse complement strand
GCTATCGGACAGGCCGTGCGGTGACCGCGCTCCCGCGTGCGGCAGTGGGCTTCGCGAAGCGCGTTCTGCACGCAGCGCGGCGCAAGTAAAGGAAAGGAAACTCATGTTCAGCAAAAACGCGGCCGGCACGCCGAAGGTGTCGATTGTCGTTCCCGTATACAATGTCGAGAAGTATCTTCGCGAATGCCTTGACAGCCTTCTTGCCCAGAAGCTGAAGGATATCGAGATCATCGTCGTGAACGATGGGTCGACCGACTCTTCTCCGGACATCATCGCCGAGTACGCGGCGAAGGATTCCCGTGTGCGCGTTATTTCGAAGGAGAACGAGGGATACGGCAAGACCATGAACCGCGGGTTCGACGCGGCTCGCGGCGAATACATCGGCATCGTCGAGTCCGACGATTTCGCCGACCCGCGCATGTTCAAAGACATGTACAAATTCGCCAAAAAGCACGACCTTGATCTGGTGAAGGCCAACTATTACGAGCACAGCGACTCGGGGGACGTGTTCCAGGAACCGTTTGCGGGGTTTGCCTATAAGCAGGTTTTCGACCCGCGCGTCGACCAGCGCGCGCTTACCGTGTTGCCGATTATTTGGTCGGCACTCTACCGTAAGGACATGATCGTTCGCGAAGGCGTTCGTTTCAACGAGACGCCGGGCGCGTCGTATCAGGACACCTCGTTCGTGTTCCAGGCATGGGCGAGCGCGCGGCGCGCGGCCATCCTGCCGAAGGGGTACCTGCATTATCGCGTCGACAATGCCAACTCGTCGGTTAAATCGTCTTCGAAGGTGTTCGCCGTGTGCGACGAGTATGCCCTTTCCGAGAAGTTCCTTGATAAGGACCCTGAAAAAAAACAGGCTTTCGAGAAGATCGTGAACCTGCTGAAGCTCGGTACGTACCGATGGAATTTCAATCGTCTCGCTGCGGAGTACCAGCGTCGGTTCGCCGAGCGTATGCGCGAGGAATATCTCAAGGCACGCGAGGCGGGCACGCTCGAGCAGTCCATGTTCGCGCCGCAGGATTGGGAGATGCTCAATCTGCTTATGGACGATTTCGATGGGTTCATGGCAAAATACGAGTCAGGTCTCTAACTGATAACGGGAGGCGACGCGCCGGCGCCTTGAGAGGGAGAGGGATGTTATGAGAAAGCAGTTGTCCCGGAAGGTTTTATCGATTGCGCTCGGTTTGTCCCTCTCGCTTTGGTGCGTGCCTTCTGCCTGGGCCGATGCAATCGAGCCAAGCGCGCAAGGATCGGATAAGGCGACGGCTGACGTTTCGGTCGCGGATGCGCCCGATGCGAAGGGCGTTCTCGGCGACGGGCAGGAAGCTGAGGCGGTCCCCGATGCGGGGGCGGTTTCCGACTCCGGCGAGAAGGTGGAGGCACCGTTGCTCGCCCAAACCGATGATTCGGAGAAGAGCTCGACCAAGGCGGAAGACGGCAAGTTGTCTGCGGAAGACGAAGAACTTGCCAAGAAGCTCGCGAACCCGCAAAAGGTCCTCCCCGACGGAGCGTATACGATTTCTTCGGCGTTGCCCGGTTCGTTCGCCCTCGACGTCGATGGCGCCTCGAGCTTGACCGGCGCGAACGTCCAAATTTGGGCGGGCAACGACACCTTCGCGCAGCGCTGGTACCTTTCTTCCGACGAGGATGGGTACTACACCATCACGTCGTATTGTTCGGGGTTGGTGCTCGACGTTGCCGACGGCGGAAAAGAACCGGGGACCAACGTTCGCCAGTGCACCTCGTTCGGCAACGATGCGCAGAAGTGGATTCTCGTGGAGAACGACGACGGGACGATTTCCCTCTATTCGAAGTGGAGCAAGCTTGCCCTCGACGTGTCCGGCGCCCGTGCGGAGAACGGGACGAACGTCCTGACGTGGACTCCCAATTCCACGCAGGCGCAGAAATTCTCCATCGTCCCAGCGGTTGTGTCGTTGCCCGAAGGCATCTACAGCATCAAGGCACAGTCCGATCAGGGCAAACTTCTTGACGTTCAGAGCGGATCCCGCAAGGCGGGGGCGAATGTTCAGCTGTGGGGCTGGAACGGCACGCTGGCGCAGAAATGGAAGGTCACATGCGATAAGGACGGCCTGCTTTCGTTCGAGTCGTTGCGCTCGGGCAAGATGCTTACGGCCGTTGGTGGCACGGCTGGTGCCAATGTCGCGCAGGAGGAAAAGGCTCTTTCCGGGGAAACGCCCGATAATCAGAAGTGGGTTCTTTCTCCGAATGCCTCGGGCGGATTCGCCCTCGTCTCGAAGTCGTGCGGCCTCGCTCTCGACCTCGACGGCGCTTCGACCGAAAGCGGAACGAACGTCCAAGTTTGGACGCCGAACGGCACGAAGGCCCAAGGTTTCGTGTTCAAGCAGGTGTCGGCGCAGGTTGCCGATGGCTGCTATACCGTCGATTTCAGCCGCAATGACTCCATGAAGCTCGACGTTACTGGCGCGTCGCGCGACAACGGTGCGAACGTGCAGCTCTTCACGGGAAACGGGACCCGCGCCCAAGTCGTACGCATCACGTCGAACGGCGACGGCACGTGCGAGATCGCCTTCCCCTTCTCGCGCAAGGTTCTCGATGCGAAGAACGCGGTTGCGGCGGACGGCACGAACGTGCAGCAATGGGAGAGAAACGGCAGTGCTGCGCAAAAGTGGGTTATCGAGTACGCGGGTTCGGGGTCGGTTCGAATCAAGAGCGCGTTGGGCGATTTTGCGATTGAGGTTGCAGGAAACTCGGCTGTGAGCGGGGCGAATATTCAGTTGGGCGCTGTGTCGACCGGTGGCGTCGAGCAACTCTTCACTCTCACGCCGACCACGTACGTCCCCGAGGATTTCGCGGACCACATGGCGCACTTCGAGACGTATTCCACCAACACCATCAACGGCTGGTACAACATGTCGCGCGCGCTTTCGAACTTCGACGGCATGGTGGTGCAGCCGGGGCAGACGGTGTCGTTCTTCGACGTGTGCGGCCCGTGCGGTGCGGCGGAAGGCTACCTGATCGCCGGCGTCGTTGGCGGCGAGGGGTACGGCGGCGGCATCTGCCAGGCGTCCACCACGCTCTACGGCGCGGTGCTGCGCGCGGGGCTCACCATCGTGGAACGTCAGAACCATACCACGCCTTCCAAGTACGTGCCGATCGGGCAAGACGCCATGGTGAACTGGGGAACGTCGGACTTCCGCTTCCGCAACGACTGGGATTTCCCCGTGAAGATCGTCGTCGACAACCACGATCGCACGCTCAACTGCGACATCTGGGGCATCCAGCCCGATTGGTACGACACGGTCGAGGTGACGTCGTGGTGGACGGGTTCAAACTCGGCCGCTGGCCAGCGCGAATACTACAAGAACGGCGCCCTAGTGCACACAAGCCCTCTGCCGAATTCTTGGTACTGGTAGGTTTTCGAAACGCGAAGTCGAGGGGAAGGTCGCGCGCGTGAAAGAGCGCGGCCTTCCCCTCCTTGTCTCGCTTCCAGCTCTGAAACCTTAGAAATGTGTGAAATTGGGCTATAACGAACCCTTAGAAATGTGCATTTTCTCGGAATGCGAATGTCTGAGGTGTTCCATATAGCTCAACTTCGCTCAAAAAAAATCAACAACGCTCAAAAAGTTAAAGGACGCTCAAAAGAATCAAAAAGCGTTGCGTTATGATGTTCGGCGTGGTCGATTCTTCAGAGGAGGTCGCGCATGTCGGCGGCAACTGCGTATAATCAGGCGAATCCGTTTACTCCGATGTTCGGGAAGGTTCCCGCGTACATGGCGGGTCGGGAGCTTCTTATCGACGAAATGGTCCAGGCTTTCGAGTTTCCCGGCTCCGATCCGAATCTTTGCTCGATCTTCGTCGGTGCTCGCGGCACCGGGAAAACGGCTCTCCTTACCTATCTTGGCTATCGTGCCCAGCAGGAAGGGTGGATAGTTGCGGACACAACGGCGTCCAGCGGCATGCTCGATGACATCCTCCAGCGGATCGGCGACGCGGCATCTCACTTGCTTGCCGCCGATCGATCCAGGAAACTTACGGGCATCGGCGTGGCTTCGATTGCGAACGTATCGTGGGAAAATATCGATGCTTCTGGAAACTGGCGCACGAAAATGAACGCGATATTCAGTCAGCTTGAAGAAACGCAAACGGGCGTTGCGATCACGGTCGACGAAATCGATGGCGACCTTTCGGAAATGGTCGAGCTTGTGACCACCTACCAGCACTTCGTTCGCGAAGGGAAGAAGGTCGCGCTGCTGATGGCCGGCCTGCCTTACAAAGTCTCCTCGCTGCTTTCGGGGAAATCCACTTCGTTTTTAAGGCGTGCCGCGCGGCATGAGCTGGGGTCGATTCCCCTCTACG
>CAKTSW010000173.1 GCA_934613165.1 uncultured Ellagibacter sp. | reverse complement strand
CCCGGAGGAGTTCCGGAACCAGTCCCTCGTGGCATAATCTTTATTTAAGCCGTCCAAGTTTTGGGGTGCAGTTCAAATGCGCGAAGGGGCTTCGTTTACGCCAACAATCGCGAATTTAGGGTAGGTGCCCTGGAGCGGTTTCGCATTTCCTCTCAGATAATCCACATATTCGCGCAAAATGGGTACTAAGTGGTGCTTGCTCGGATAAGAAAAGTTGGATGTCGGCCCTAAATTCGCGATTGTTGGCGTAAATGGGGTCGAGCCGAAATTCCGTTGATAGCATGTCGATAGGCTATCGAATTGGTAGTGATTAAGAAACATTTAGAGACGCATTCGCGCTATGTGTCCCATAACGTCATCGATGGAGTAAATACTCTGGATTTGGGGTATTTTAACAGCATCGAAAGGGATGCTGTGGGAACTGCGGAAGACGGTCGCACAGCTGCAGCAATGAGACGGGAGCGGATTCCCGAGGAGAGAAGGCGCAGATGGCTGCTTCAATCAAACTTGCGGTGCCGACGATGGGCGCGGCTGGTCTTGCCGCGGAACGTTCGGGACATTTCGGGCATTGCGATTGCTTCACGGTGGTTGATATCGTGGACGGAGCCGTGTCCGAAGAAACGACGATGATTGCCAACCCGCCCCATGAAGAGGGCGGGTGTCTGCGCCCGGTCGGTCTGCTCGCCGAAGCTGGCTGCGATGCCATCGTGGCTGCCGGTATGGGAATGCGCCCGCTCATGGGCTTCAACCAGGCGGGGATCACGGTGTATTACGACGCCGAGCATCCCATTGTCGGCGATGCCGCCCGCGCCGTTGCCTCGGGCGACGCGCCCATCATGTCTGCCGACCAGGCCTGCAACCACCATCACTAGAGAGATCGGCTATCTGTCCGATTGGCGGAAGTCTTCGGAGCGAACTCCGGGAAGCATGAGAATCAGTGGGCATGCGGCTGCGAAGCAAACAGCCATGGACACTGTGATAAATGCGAAATTCTCGCTGGACAGGGCCGAGATTGCAAGTGGAATGAGGTAAGTCATCGCCAGGCTAACGGAACCGATGATGCCGCCTGCGCTTCCGACGCTTTCTTTGAGCGTTGGGATATGGCAAGGGATGGCTTCAACGAGTGGGCCCATCACGGAAGCTAAGACTCCTACAGAAAAAAAGAGCAAGGCGTTCGGGGAAGCTATCGTCACGCTTGTTGCCATTAGGGCTGCGGTGATGGCAGTGATGACGATCATCGCCGGCTTCACTTCTTTGAAAGTCGTCCACATTATGGGACCGAATGCGCATCCGACAATGCCTCCGATACTGACGGCCGAGGCCATGAGATTCGCCTGAACCGCATCGAGGTAGCCGCCAAGAACTTGTGGCAGAAAGCTCAAGTACGCGGTTTTGGCGGCAAGTGAGAGGCCGGTAATCAGCGCTACCAACCATACTGCTCCGCAGTGAATCGACGTGGTGAGGCTTGTGCGCATGCTTTCGTGTCTCGCGGTTTTGCGGTTTGGTGTGTCGACGATAAAAAGAAACCAGAGAACGCACGATACGCCAAGTAGGATAGTGCTCAATCCGAATGCTGTGTGCGTTGATCCGATAAGGGCTGATGTGACAAGTGCGAAAAAAGCGCCTAAGCCGCTGCAGGTATAGTAGATGCCGAGAGCGAAACTTGTTTTCTCGCCAAACCATGCTCCGAGGAGTCGCATAAGGTTGGAGTTCATCGCTGCAGGGGCGAAGCCGATAAGAAACATGGCGAGAAGAAGCGCCTCGTAGGAGTCTGCTGCGACGCGAAGAATTGCCCCCGACAATGCGATGACGATGCAGATGCCGACGACCTTTCTCGTTCCATAGCGATCAGCCGCAGCTCCTAAAGGGATGCCTGCAAGTGCCGCAAGAGCCATGGGAATCATCATCAGATTGGATAATTTGACCGCATCGAGCGAGTACTCGGGAACGATGAGAAAGGAAAGCGCGGAGACCTGGTATTGCATAAGATAGGCGGAAAAAATAAGGAGACTTGCCGTTGCGAGCACCGCCCATTTCCGCCGTGATGGCAGGTGCTCTTCTTGGACAACTGATTTCTGCCGTGCCTTTGTTCCCATGCTCATCGTTGTGACCCTTTGCTTTCGGTGTGTATAGAGAGAGCCGCCATGCACAATGGGACTGGCATGGCGGCTAAGGAGGGGCGTTCTATTGTGCAGATTTCGCTTGAGCGGCTTCTTTCTCGGCAATCTCCTGAGCGATTTTACTCTTGGGACCGAGTTCGGGGACTAGCAGGATGAACACGATCGAAACGAGGAAAACGGCGGTTTCGATCGCGAGATTCATTGTGTAGTTACCAACGGTGACGGTGGACACGATAACGGGAATCGCGTAAGAGCAGAGAAGGCCGATGGTACCGATGATACCGCCTGCGCTGCCGGCGTACTTTCCGCGAATTTCAGGAAGGGCATAGGGCATGGCCTGGACGATGGGGCCCTTCAGGGCGCCGAATGCGCCTGCGAGCACCTGGATCGCGATGAGGAGCTCGACGGAAGGAACCTTGCCGGGCATGACGACGCCAGCCCAGAAGTAGGTCATGAACAGGGCGCCAATGACAACGGTGATCACGATGAAGGGGCGCCATTTGCCAAGCTTGACGCCGATGGCGCCGCCGATAAGCTCACCAAGCAGGGAGCCGATGGCTGCAGCGGAGGCGATGGTGCCAGCGGTGATGGGGTCGATGCCGCACTGAAGAATGAGAACCTGGGGGGTCAGGCTCGCGAATGCGGTGACGGCGGCTAGACACAGACCGTAGTTAAGGCCAATCATCCAAACGTTCTTGCTCTTGGCCGCAACCTTGAGTGCAGCCCAAGAGCCGCCTTCGGAAATGGCAAGCGTTTCGCCTTTGGGGGCATCACGCAGGGCGAGAAGCCAAAGAATGCCGACGGCGGTCAATGCGATGGCGCTCCCAAGGTAATTCCCGAAAACATCTCCGATCATCGGGGCGATGATGTTGGCGGCCACAACCCCAAGGCTTGAGGAGGCGTAGAAAAAGCCCATAGCGAGTTGCGCTTTGTTTTTGAACCAGGTGCCGAAGATCTTGATGAGGTTCGCATTAAGTGCGGAGATGCCTGCGCCGAGCATGAACATGGAAATGATCTGCATGGCGAAGCTGCTGCCGAAGGTGCGCAGGAATCCACCGAGAATTGCGACCACCATACAAGCGGCAACGACTTTTTTGGGGCCGATGCGGTCGCCGAGCATGCCCATCGGGATGCTTAAAAATACGGCAGTGAGCATCGGCATGAGCATCAACATCGAAAAACCCGCTTCGTCGATGGAGAACATCGGCATGATGTAGACCGCCAATGCGGACACCTGGTATTGCATGAAGTTAGACAGGAAGCACACCAGGCATACAAGTGCCAAAATGACCCATCTGTATGACGAGAGCTTTGGTTGATTCATCGTCCTCTCCTTCCTTCTTTACCCCTATTTCGACGCGAGGGGCTAGTCGTTACAAAACGTTTTCCCTGCTACAGTAGGCATTCGTCGAAGGCGCTCCGTAGAATCTCCCTGTTGGTCTCGTTGGGATTTTCCTTTGCATGCCATCCTTTTTCGCTGATTATCATGGTCGATCGTTTGGAAGGTTCGTACGAGGGCCATTGAACGGTTCCCTCGACGCTGGGATCCCCTGTCAGAGCGAACACAGCCCAGACATCGCCCATCTCAATGGCGAGATGCTCTGGCGGTACTTCGCCGCACAGCCCTTTTGTGACATCTTCAAGATGGGTGTTGTGCATCACGAAGGGCAATTCGATAGCATGGCAGCTGCCCATGCCGGGAATCTTCGAAGCGTATGTGAACAGATAAAAATACGTATCGTTGAAAGCGCTCTGGTATTCCGCCATGAGCTCGCTTCCCACGTAGAAGCCTATCTGGTTGGTGTAGTCTAGATAGCGCTCCGCCGCAGGTTCATCGGGGTGAGCGGAAATATAGGCACTTTCGTATTTTTCATCGTCGAGCAGCCCATTGAAATGGAATTTCGATTGCCCGTGCCAGAACAGGGGCATCTCTTTCTCGATATCGTCGAAATAGAGCCCCCAGTAGTTGAACTCATTCGCATTGATGCCGATCATGAGCTTGATATCTGCCGCGCTTCCTTCCTTAAAGGCCTTGAGGGGTTTACGCGGGATATAATTCCCGTCGCAGGTGGGGCCGAAAATAAGGGAAATCTCATGCAGATGGCTGTTGAAGAAGGGCCCGGAAAACTCCTCCATGATTCGCTCCGCCGGAAGGGCGACCATCTCCTCCATGTTTTTGCAGCCGAGGAGTTCCATGAATTCGGCCGCATAGGGTGCTGTGATCTCGGGGGCGTTGTAGATCTGCATAGGTC
>CAKTSW010000172.1 GCA_934613165.1 uncultured Ellagibacter sp. | reverse complement strand
TGGTTGGAAGACCCCGCGAATCCCAGAGCGCCCGAGGGCCAGCCTGCTGGGGAACCCAGCAGGCTCAGAGGCTCAGCTCATGAAGCCGCCTACGCGAGCTTCTCGGGCTGGTAGTTCACGGCCATCGCGGCGGCCTCGGCGCGGGTGATCTTCGCAGCCGGGTTCACGACGCCGCCGTTGCCCATGATGCCGTTCTCGACGGCCCAAGCCACGGACTCCTCGGCCCAGCCGGACACCTGGTCGGCGTCGGGCAGCGCGGCGAGGGCGGAGCCGTCGGAGGCCTCGAAGTTGCCGACCTTCTTGGCGTAGTTTGCGAGCATCGCCGCGAACTCCTCGCGGGTGATGCTGTTCTCGGGGCGGAACGTGCCGTCGTCGTAGCCGTTGACGACGCCCGCGGCCTTGGCCCAAGCCACGGCCTTGGCGTAGTACTGGCCGCCGTCCACGTCGGAGAAGGAGGCGTAGCCGCCGTTGTTGTCGTACTCGAAGTCGGCGGCGCCGAGCGTGCCGCCCGCCATGTTGAAGAGCACGCACGCGACCTGACCGCGGCTGATGGCGTCGGACGGGCCGAAGAACTTGGTCTTGCCGTAGCCGTTCATATAGCCGAGGTTCGTCGCCTGGTTGACCGGCGTGTAGAACCAGTCGGTCGCCTGGACGTCGTAGAAGAACTTGTGGTCGGACACGTTGAAGACGGCGCTCGTCGGAAGCGTGTAGTTGCCGTCCTTGTCGGCGGCGGAGACCTTGGTGAAGGTCACCTTGTAGGTGCCGACCTCCTTGACCTCGGTCACGCCAGTGAAAGTGCCAGTCGCGGCGGTCTTGAGGTTCTTGTTGTAGCCGTAGGCCACCGTGTAGAGCTCGGCCGGGATCGGCGCGTAAACCGGCTCGACGGAGGGGTCCTTCTGGCACTCGGCCCAGTTCGTCTGGTACTCGAAGGTCGGGTCGATTGCCTCGCCGGTGTACGGGGTGAAGGTGTAGTCGACCGTCTTGCCGTCGGCGCTGTAGAGTGTGGACTCGTCTGCGACGCGGACATGGCTCATGTCGAGCTTGTTGACCGTGAGGGTGAAAACGTTCGTGCCGTCGTCGAACTTGTAGCCGGCGACCTTGACGGTGACGGTGTACTCGTCGGCGTTGACGGCCTCGTCGACCTTCTTGCCAGCCTTGTTCTTGACCTCGAGGGTGTAGTCGGCGGGCTTGCCGTTCACGGTCACGGCGAGGTCGAGCTTCTCGAGCGCGTCGGCGCCGTCGTAGGTGAAGGTCGGGGCGGAGGTGACCTTGCCGTCCTGCTTCACGACGACCGCGGCGTCGCCGTCCACGGTGCCCTCGGTGACGGTCACGGTCTGGGTGAAGGTGCCGCCGAAGTTGTACTCGTTGGCCTTGGCGTCGATGGTGTAGACGACGGTCCAGGTGCCGGGCGTGCTGAGCACGCTGTCGTCGACCTCGTTGCCGTCCTCGTCCTTGACCACGTGGGTGGTGGCGAGCGTCTTGTAGTCGGCGTCGGTCTCGGTCGGCTTGGCGACGAGCTTCGCCGGGTCGAAGTCGGCCTTGTAGTCGGCGTCGTCGGAGCTCAGGGAGTGGTCGACCGCGTAGGTGCCGCCGTCGGCGATGGTGCCGCCGTCGTAGGTCCAGGTGACAGCCTTGCCCGCCGTCTTGTCGTAGGAGACGGTCGCGGTGCCGGTGATGTTCTTGTTGTCGGTGCCGTCAGACTCCTTGTTGGCGGTGACGGTGTACTTGTAGGTGCCGTTGGTTGCGACGTTGGCAACGACGCTGCCTTCCGGGCCGGAGACGAACTTGGTGGTGAGCTGGGAGTTGACCGCGGCGAACGCAGTGCCGGTCTTCTCGTCGTCTTCCTTGAGGTTGTTGATCTGCTTGAGGTTGACCTCGAGGAGGCCGGCCTTCTGGTCCTTCACGACGATGGTCGCCTTGGAGAGGTCGAGCTTCTCGACGGTGAAGTCGATGGAGGCCTTGGAGTTGGCGTAGTCGCCCTTGCCGGTCAGGATGGCGGTGTAGTCGCCTGCGGCCGTGACGTCATCGGTGGCCTTCGTGCTGGTACCCTTAACGTAGTACTCGACGGTGTAGTCGTCGGACGTCAGCTTCTCGTCGCCGATCTTGAATCCGATGCTCGCCTTCTGCGCGGCGCCGTTGTAGGTGAACGTGGTGTCGGAGAGGTCGTTCTCGTCGTCCGCGTTGATCTCGTAGGCCGTGGCCTCGTTCAGAGACGTGCCGGTGACGGTGAACTTGAGGGCGATCTCGGCGTTGTTGTAGGCGGCGTTCGCGTCAGAAGCCTGGAACGCGTCGTTCTTCACATGGAAGATGGCGTAGTAGGTGCCGGCCTTGTCGGGGGTGACGGTTTTCGCGTTAGCGTAGGTCGTGCCCTCGGGCAGCTCGCCCTTCTTGTTGGCCTTGACAATCTTCGCCGCGTCCTGCTGGCCCGGGAGAAGGTCGACGATGGCCTTGTCCTCCTTCGTCTGGACCTTGGTCAGCGTGAACGTCGGGGTGTCGCTGAGGCTGATGGAGATGTTCGCTGGGTCGTCGTAGGCGACGTTGTCCACGCCAGTCACACCGAGGACGGTGCCGGCTGCGAAGTCGGCGGCCTTGTCGTAGACCTGAAGGCTGATGCCGGCCTCGCCCGTGGTGTCGGCCTGGTCCGCGTCCGCCGCGAAAGCGGCGGCCGGCACCATGCCGACCGCGAGCACGCCCGCGAGGGTGGCGCTCACTGCCTTCTTCCCGTTAAGGGAGTCTTTGCAAGCTGTCATTTTTCCTCCTAATGGAATCAACCTATAGGGGGAATCCCGCTGTCCGCAGTAATATGCGCGCGCATTAATCTGACGGGGAGTCGGGCGGGGCGGCCACCGCCGTGTCCCCGACCGGCCGTCATGGTAAGATGGGGCGGGGGCGTTTCGTCGCCTGGGCGGCCTGATCTTCCGAGAGGAGCTGGTGCCCATGGACACCCAGACCGTCATAGCGCTGTGCGAGGTTCTCCTCGTCGTGATAGGTATCATCGGCCTCGTGACGGGAAGGAGGGAATGACGGACCCCGTTTCGAAACGGGCGCATGAAAAAAGCCGGGTAACCCTGCAAAGTCTCCCGGCTTGACCTGATTGAGAAACGCTGCCCAGTCGGCTGGGGCGCCCTCGACGTGCATTATACCAAACGCCGCGGCCCCGCGCGCCGCGATTTCCCATCACCGCATTACCGCTCTGCAAAGCATTGCACAGAAAACGCCGACGCCCCCTCCCCGGTCATCCCGGTCGAGGGGGCGTCGGCGCACCCGAAGCCTTACGCGACAGCTTGCGATTTATTGCCTAAGGCTGACCCCGGGGCGCCCGGGGGCGGGAAGCCTCCCGAAAGGGGAAGCCGCCCGGGCCCCGAAGCGCCCGAGGGCCAGCCTGCTGGGGAACCCAGCAGGCTGGAACCAGAGGAAGCCCTACAGGTTCTTGTAGTTGACGACCATGGCCGCGGCCTCGGCGCGCGAGATCTTCGCGCCCGGGTTCACGACGCCGCCGTTGCCCATGATCTTCTGGTCCACGGCCCAGGCCACGGACTCGGTGGCGTACGCGGAAACCTGGCCGGCGTCGGGCAGCGCGGCGAGGGCGGAGCCGTCGGAGGCCTCGAAGTTGCCGACCTTCTTGGCGTAGTTCGCGAGCATGCAGGCGAACTCCTCGCGGGTCACGTTCTGCTCGGCCTTGAAGGTGCCGTCGGCATAGCCGTTCACGACGCCGGCGTTCTTGGCCCAAGCCACGGCCTCGCCGTAGTACTGGGTGCCGTCGACGTCGTCGAAGGACTTCCAGCCGTAGCCCTCGGTGTAATGCCCGTAGTCGACGTCGCCGCGCTTGTCCTGCGCAGTCGCGAGGTTGAACAGCACGCACGCGACCTGGCCGCGGGTGATGGAGTCGTTCGGGCCGAAGAGCTGGGTGCCGTTGTAGCCGTTGATGAGCTTGTCGGTAACGGCGTCGGCCACGACGTCGACGTACCAGGCGGTCGGGGCGACGTCCTTGAACACGAGCTTCTTCGAGTCGTACACCTTGAACTCGACCGTGGTCGTGTAGTCCTCGTTGGCGAACTCGTAGTTCTTGGCGAGGGTCTTGCTGCCGGTCAGCGTGATGCGCCAATCGCCGGCGGTCTTGCAGCGGCCGTTGGCGTACGAGACCTCGACCCACTCGCCCTTCTGCTCGTCGTACTTCTCCGCCTTGAGGTATGCGTCGGCCTGCAGGCTGTCGGGCGTCTGGCTGAGGACGTCCCAGCCCTCTCCGTCGGTCGCGGTGTCGTTGTCGTCGGAGTCGGCCTTGCCGGTGTCGTAGCGGAGGTCGAGCTCTCTCCAAAGGTAAGCGGTCCCGTCGGCCTTGAGCGGCAGGTAGTCGGCTCCGGCCCAGGTCTCCGTGGCGTTAACCTTGAG
>CAKTSW010000171.1 GCA_934613165.1 uncultured Ellagibacter sp. | reverse complement strand
GAGTCGATCAAGGGCATCTGGTGCGTGCCGAAGTACTCCAACCCCGGCGGCGTCACCTATTCCAACGACGTGGTGAATCGCCTGGCTTCGATGGAATGCGCGGCCTCCGACTTCCGTATCTTCTGGGATAACGCCTATAGCGTTCACCATCTTTACGACTTCAAGGCCGACCACGACCACCTGCTCGACATCGGTAAGGCGTGCCGCGAAGCCGGCAACCCTGACCGCTACTTCAAGTTCGCGTCGACATCGAAGGTGACGCTCCCCGGCGCCGGTATTTCCGCCATCGCGGCGAGTCCCGACAACATCGCCGAAATCAAGAAGCGCATGGCGGTAAGCGTCATCAGCTACGACAAGATCAACCAGCTGCGCCACGTGAAGTTCCTGCGCAACGCGAGCGGCATCGCCGAGCACATGAGCAAGCACGCCGAGATCCTTCGCCCGAAGTTCACGCTCGTCCACAACGAGCTCACCGCAGGGCTTTCTGAGGTCGGCGGATGCAGCTGGACGAATCCGCGCGGCGGGTACTTCGTGTCGTTCAACGCGCCCGAAGGCTGTGCGAAGCGCATCGTCGAGCTTGCGAAGGACGCGGGCGTCACGCTGACGGGGGCAGGCGCGACCTGGCCGTACAAGCGCGACCCCTACGATAGCAACATCCGCATCGCGCCGTCGCTCCCGCCGCTGTCAGAGCTGCGCGAAGCGCTCAACGTGTTCGTCTGCTGCGTGAAGATCGCTTACGCCGAAAAGCTACTCGGCAAGTAGCAGACCTTAAACGACAGCAAGCGAAACGCCCCTCCCAGACCTTGAACGCAAGGAACTAGGTGGGGCGCTTTTCGTTGGAGGGCAGAGACCCGTCCGACGCGCGTACACGATAAGAGGATACCCAGGTTTACTGGGCAGCACGACAGTCGATCGCCGCGACGATTTCGCCCTCGAGCGAGGCGAGGTCGTCTTGCGTGAACGAGTACGGCACGACCTCGGGCTCGTCGCCCGGTTCTCCCTCGTCATGCTGCTCGACGCGCACGAAGGCGAGGTCGACGCGGTTGAAGCCCTGCGCGAGCACCGCGTACGCGTAGCACTTCGCCTGGAGTTCATGTTTCACGGGCAGAGTTTCGGCGTCTTCGAGGGGAGAGCCGCCCGTCTTGTAATCCACGACGAACGCGCCCGAGGCGTCGCCGTTGTCGGCGAGAAGGTCGATTTCCCCTTCGAGGAACGGCGCGGCTTCCCCTTCCCCGACTCGAATGAAGAACGGGACCTCGGCGCGAACCGAGCGATACCCGCCGACCTTGTGCGCGATGCCGCTCTCGAACCAGCGGCGAAGCGCCGCATGGAGCCGCGTGGCCTGCAACGACGTTAAGCGGCATGAGCGGCAGAGCGCGTCGATACGGCTCTTCGGAGGACATATCAGGCGCGAACCCGGCTCGCGCGAGATTACGGCGTACTGGGCAAGGCGGTGGAACGCTGTGCCCAGATCGGTCGCCTTGTCCGCGTCGACGGCGAACGCCGAGCGATGCTCGCCGAACCTATCGGGATCGGGCGATGCATCGCTATCGGTGAGAAGAGAGGCTTCGTCGCCATCCGATTCGCTGGCCTCGAAGGCGCGCGCGCCATGGGAAGAGCCTTCCGCAAGGGACGAATAGCTGTATACGCCCGTCCGCGCCGATTCGGGAAGAACGTACGGGCGCTCGGAGAAGGGCGCGACGGCGGGGACGTCGATGAAGGCGGGCTCCGCCGAAGGCGATGCGTCGGAATGATCGACGTCGCCATCGGCGCCGCCCTCTTCGGCCTGATCGGGCGAAAGGTCGACCCGCTCGACGCGAGCGGGCGCTTCCCCGCCGTAGTCGAGCATGCTCACGCCCGGCTCGAATTCCTCTCCCTCGCCGACAAGGGCCGACTGCACATCGCCCCATGCGCTCTTCGAGAGCCCCGTGCCGTCGTTTTTCGTGCGCGAGCCCATCGGGGCGCAGATAACCGCTTCTTTAGCGCGCGTGATGGCGACATAGAGCAGGCGCTTCGCCTCTTCGGCCTCGCCGCGCTGCTCGCGCTCGCGAATCGCCGCGCGGACCTCGGTCGCCGAACGGCCCGACGGGTTCGTGATAATCTGCTCGAGCGATTCTTCATCGAGTTCGCCACCGCCCGTGAAGGGGTCGAAGCTGCCGCACTTCGCGATAAGGGTCGACGTCTTCTCGGTAAAGGCGGCAAGGGAGTCGCCCGCATCGAGCGACAGATACGTCTTTCCGCCGATGCCCGTGCATGCGAGTTTTCGCACACGCGATGCGTCGGAGCGGAGCTCGGCGATGGCGACGACGGGAAATTCAAGGCCCTTGCTCGCATGAATGGTCATGATGCGGACGAAGTCGCCCGACGTGGCGGAAAGAGCACCGGGGGCTTCCTTCGCAACCTCCACACGAAGCCTGAACTCCGAAGCGATCCCCGCAGGTCCAAGCGCTTTTTCCTTCTCGATGCCCTCGACCATGCGGATAGCCTTGTACACGTTCGCTGCACGGGCAAGCCCCTCGGGGCCTCCGTCTTCGAGGCGAGCGAGCCATCCGGAATCGAGCAGGACGCTTCTCATGATGGAGGAAACGCGTGCGACGCCGACGGCATCTTCTATGCCGGCAAGGATACGCAGCGCTTGTACCAGCGCAGGCGACGCGTTTTCCGCACGCGACGCATCGAACGCGAGGACACGAACCCCCCTGTCGAGCGACACCCTGCGCGGGATGCCCCACTGTTCGTCAAGGCGGGTCGAAAGCGTGATGAAATCGTCCGCCGAAAGCGAGAACAGCTCGCTCGACAGCACCTCGAACAGCGCTTCTGTGTCCTTCGGGTTCGCGATGACCTCCGCAAGGCGGACCATAAGCTGGACCTCCGGGGCGGCAGAGAAGATCGAGCCGCCCGATACGACGCACGGAAGGCCCGCCTCGCGCAGTGCGTCGGCGAACACGTCGGCGCGTCGCATCGTTCCAAGGAGGACGACCATGTCGGAGGCACTCTGCCCCGCTGCGCGAAGCTCTGCGAAACGCTCGGCGATCCGCTGAGCTACGACGAGCCGCGCGTCATCGGACGCGACCCCCCTCGTGTAGGTCGTCAATTGCACTTCGATTCGCGGGGCGCTATCGCAGTAGGGGTTCTTCACACGTGCCTCGTCGCGCGAAGCGGAAAGCGACATGAACGACCGGCCGAACACCTCAGGCTGGCTGAAAATGCGATCGACGAACGCGAGCACGTCGACATGGCTGCGGAAATTGTCGGAAAGCGTGATGCTCCCCTCCGCATTCGATTGCTCCACCGTTTGCACGTGGCGATGGTAGACCGACACGTCGGCACCGCGGAAGCGGTAGATGCTCTGCTGGGCGTCGCCGACCGTGCACAAGCGTTCAAGGCGCTTACCCGCCATGCGCTTGATCATATCGACCTGCATCTGGTCGGTATCCTGGAATTCATCGATCATGATGAGCTTGAATCGGTCCGTGTAGTCGGCTGCAACCTCGGGGTGCTCGACGAACATGCGCGACGCGCACGTGAGCAAATCGTCGTTGTCGAGAAGGCCCGCCTCGCGCTTCCTTCTCGTGTACGCCGTGAAAACGAGGCTCGCGAGCTGGACAAGTTCCCCGAGATGCGGCTCAGCGAGCCCGAGGCGCGCTTCCGCCGCAAGAGCGCGATATTCCTGCGCAAGCTCGTCGACCTGGGCCTTGTATTCAGGGGTTCCGAACCTCTTCGTCGGAACCGGGAACCCGTTGAAGAGCCCGAGGAGCTTCTTGTTCGACAGGTCGGGTACCGCAAGCGCCGATTCGAGGGCATCGAGCGCCTTTGCGCTATTTTCAAGGAAGGCGTCTCGCGACTTGCCCGTTTTCTGCGTTTCGGTGACGGCGATCGCCGCCGAAGCGACGTCGACCATGTCCGACGCAAGGCGATGAACCCCTCGCACGGGAGGCGGCAAGACGAGCGACGAGATGCCGTTCGGGCTTGCCCCGGCGCTTGTCACGAGGGCGCGCACCATGTCCGCGACCGAAGAGCCCGCGGAAGACCCGCTTGAGGAACTACCGTATTCTTCGAACAGGTTGTCGAACCCGCACGGCGATACAAGGTCGTTCTCGACGCCGAGCACTTCCTCAAGCGATTCATCGAGCATGGTCTTCGCGGTCGCCTCGTCGGCGACCCTGAACGCCGGGTTGATGCCGAGTTCGAGCGCATGGGCGCGCAATATGCGCGAGCACGCGCCGTGGATGGTGGAAATCCAGGCGGAATCGACGAGAAGCGCCTGATCGGACCTCCCCGACGCCTTGAGCGCGCCTTTGACGCGCGATTTGATTTCCCCCGCTGCCTTCGAGGTGAAGGTGATGGCGAGGACCTGGCCGATGTCGTCGATGAACCCCGTTTCGAACGCGTTGACGATGC
>CAKTSW010000170.1 GCA_934613165.1 uncultured Ellagibacter sp. | reverse complement strand
CCGCGAACCCATGGAGCTTCGCGTCGAGTAGGGGAAGGCCCCGCCTGAGCGCGTCGCAGACGAAGTCAGGGAGGCATTCGGCGAGGTCGCACCACGCGACGCCGCGCGGATACGTCGGTCGAACAGCCGGACGCGCATCCACCTGGCTGGCGCGGGGCGGATGGCGGGCAAGGAAATCGCCGACCGTCTGGGCGGGCGCGGAATACGGGGTGTCGCCGTTTCTTGCGGCGAGCTTGAAAGCCGCCTGCTCGACGCGGCGCTGAAGCGCGACGCCGGCGAGCACGTCGTCGCCCGGCAAATCGTCGGGACGGACGTCGGCGAGCAGCGCGCTGTTGGAGTTTTTCCCGTCGCGGGCGAATCGGCTCATGCCGTTCACGACCACGCCGCCCTCTTCGCTCGCCGCAGCGACGACTTCCCCGCCCGGGCACATGCAGAACGTGTAGACACCGCGCGTTATCGGGGCGCCGTCTGCGGCATGGCCCGCAGGCACGTGCACGGCCATCTTGTAGTCGGCGGCGCCGAGCGCGGGATGGCCTGCGGCCGGGCCGTACTGCGCACGGTTGATGAGCTCCTGGGGATGCTCGATGCGCACTCCCATCGAGAACGGCTTGCGTTCAAGGAGAAAGCCCTCGTCGCGCATAAGCTCGAACACGTCGCGCGCGGAGTGTCCGCAGGCGACCATGAGCCGACTTGCAGGCACCTCCGAAACCGCGCCCGTCTTTGCGTCTTCGATCCGCACGGCGGAAAGCGAGCCGCCGTGCATGACGATGCCCGAAAGACGCGACAGGAATCGGACCTCCCCACCCGCGGCGATGATGCGATTACGCAGGTTCCTCACGATATCGGGCAATTTGTCGGTGCCGATATGCGGCTTCGCCTGCCAGAGGATCTCTCTCGGCGCGCCGGCGTCGGCGAACGCCTCGAGCACGTGCCTGATGTGGGGGCTTTTCGTGCCCGTGGTGAGCTTGCCGTCGGAAAACGTTCCCGCTCCCCCCTCGCCGAACTGCACGTTCGTGCGCACATCGAGCGGCGCGCCCTCGTTGAACGCCTCGATGGCCGCCATGCGCTCCTCGACCGCAGCGCCCCGTTCGATCACGAGCGGCCGCAAGCCCGCCTTGGCCAGGTAAAGCGCGCAGAACAGGCCGGCAGGGCCCGTGCCGGCGACGACGATGCGCGGGTCGCCTTCCCGCACAATGCCGGAAAGGTCAGGGATCTCAAGCGCCGTGGGAGGGTTCCATGCGCCCACGCGAACGCCGCGCAACGGGAGGGCCTTTTCCAGGGCGCCTTCGGCGAGCTCGACGCGAAACGTCGCGTTGAAGTGGACGTTGCTCTTCTTGCGCGCATCGACGCTGCGCTTCACGAGGGAAAACGAGACGACGTCCTCCGGGCCAAGACCGAGGGCGCGCGCGAGCTCGCGGCGAACGGGTTCCGAAGGCGCGCCGCCCGCGCATCCCGCGTCGAGGGACAAAGGCACGCTCGAAATCTCGAGTGCAGAAGCGCCGGCGAGCACGGCAAGATCGAGCCCAGCACCCGCGGAACGCGCGCCCTTCCCGTTGCGCGCGCGCGACGACGCGCGCGAGCCACCTGCAGGATGCGCCTTCCCGCCGCGAGCGTGCTTTCGACCGGGGCGGCCCGGCTTTCCGGGCTTTGCCTCGGCATTGTGCTTTCCCTGTTCCGACATAGTTCGATTCCTTATCGTTTATGCGAAGCGGCGTCGTCTTCGAGAACGCGCGCAACCGCCGAGCGGCCGGCGAGAATCCCCGACGCCCATGCCCAGTGAAGGTTGTATCCGCCGCAGGGCGCGTCGACGTCGAGCGCCTCGCCCGCGAAGAAGAGCCCCGGGCGCGCCGCAGCCTCCATCGTGCTCGCGAGAATCGAGGAAACGTCGACGCCGCCGCGCGTGACCTGGCACTGCTTCGCGTCCCCCACCCCTTCGACGGTGAGCCTCATCCCGCCGAGAACGCGCGCGAGCGCCGGCACATCGCGTTTCGCAAGCGGGGCATCGGCGTCGATGCCCGCGCACTTGCACGCGACGCGCGCGACCTGCGGGAGCACCGCTCCGCACAGCACGTTCTCGGCTGAAAGCGGCGTATCCGCGCCGAAGCGCGCCTGAAGGCGCTTGCGACGGGAGAACAGCCACGCCTCGCGATCGGGCGCGTCGATGTGGGGCAAGAAATCGATCGAGAGCACGTCGCCCTTGCGCGCGAAACGCGAAAGGTTGAACACGCACACGCCCGACACGCCGTAGTCGCGGAAGAGCAGCTCGCCCTGCTCGCGTGCGATGACGCGGGACGAGCGGGCAAGCTCGACCGCGCATTTCACGCGGATGTTGTTGAGCTGACGGGTGATGCGCGGGTCGGCCCGCAGAGGCCCGAGAACGGGGCGGCACGGCAGGGTCGGGATGCCATCGGGAAGCTCGATCCCTGCGATGGCCCGCCCGCCGACGGCGACGATAGCCGCATCAGCGTGCTCGATGGAGCCGTCGCGAAAGCGAAGGTGGATGCGGCCGCGCGGCTCGCGAGAATCGACGCGCGAAAGCTCACGCCCGAAGCGCTCCTCGACGTTCGCGGCGCTCGCCGCGGCGCGGAGCACGTCGACGACCGAGGACGCCTTGTTCGCAAGCGGGTAAAGACGTCCCTGCGCTTCCCGCCTCCACATCAAACCGAGCTGCGAGAAGAAGCGGTGCACCGGCGCTTCGAGTCCCGAAGGCTCAAGGCGCTCCCCTGCCTCGTCGGTGTCGGTAAGGCAGGGGTCGGCCGGGTCGAACGCCTGCGCCGAAGCGGGCTCGCTCGCCGCAAGCGCGGAAAGCGCAGACTCGACGAAGGCGCCGTTGCGGTAAACGGCGGGGTCGATGCGCGCGTTCGAGAAGTTGCAGCGGCCGTTTCCCGTGGCGAGAATCGACCTTCCCACGCGCTCGTCGTCGGCTTCGTAAAGAGCGATGCGCACGTCGCCGGCACGCCCTTCGCGCGCAAGGGCTTCCCCTGCCGAAATGGCTGCGGCAAGGCCCGCCGCCCCGCCGCCTATGATGGCAATCGTTTTCATACCCGAAAGTATAGGCGATGCGACGCGGAGACGCAGGCTAAGAAACCGTCATCGCGCGCCTCAAATGGAAAGCGGCCGCAAAACGCGGCCGCTTCAAGCTGCTGTCGGAAGCGCTTCTACTTCGATGCGACGACGGGTATTTCCCGCCCGTCTTCCTCGTCGAGGTTCTCGTCGTAGACGTAGTGTTTCGTCTCGCGCGAGATCAGACCCGAAAGGAGCAGGATGGCGATGATGTTGGGGATGGCCATGAGCGCGTTGCCGATGTCGGAAATGGTCCAGACCACGTTGCCGACGCCGATCGCGCCGAGGAACGCCACGATCACGTACACGATATGGTACGGAAAGATCGCGCGCTTGCCGAAGAGGTACGCGGCGCAGCGGTTGCCGTAGTACGACCAGCCGAGGATCGTCGAATAGGAGAACGACACCATGCCGATGACGAGGATCGGCGTCCCCACGTAGGGGATGGTCGCGAACGCCGTCGACGCGAGCTGCGCGCCCGTGTAGAACGTCGGGTCGGCGAGCACTTCGGCTTGGATGTCGGGGTGCGCGATCATGGTCGAGACGAGCACGATGCCCGTGAGCGCGCAGATGACGACGGTCGACCAGAAGGTGCCGGTCATCGCGATGAGCGCCTGCTCGGCCGGGTTCTTCGTCTTCGCCGCGGCGGCGATGATCGGAGCTGAGCCCAAGCCCGACTCGTTCGAGAACAAACCGCGGGCGCACCCGAACTGAAGCGCCATGAGCAAGCCCGACCCGACCGCGCCGCCGAACGCCGCCTTCGGGGTGAAAGCGCATTCGAAGATGAGGCCGATCGCGTCGCCGAGCACCGGCGCGTTCATGAGGAGGATCACGATGCAGCCGCCGGCATAGGCGACGGCCATGATGGGAACGAGCTTTTCGCACACGTGCGAAATCGACTGGACGCCGCCGAAGATGACGATGCCGACCAAAACGACGATCGCGATGCCGACGGCCCAATCCGGAACGCCCGGGATGCTCGACGTGATGATGCCCGTCATCGAGGTCGCCTGAACCGCCGACCCCGTGCCGATCGTCGCCACGACCGCGAACACCGCGAAAGCGACGCCGCCGAGCCTTGCCCACCAGGGGCGGGAGCCGTCCTTGCGCGTGAAGGCGCGTTCCCACACGTACATGGCGCCGCCAAGCATGTTGCCCGCATGGTCGCGCACACGGTAGCGGACCGAAGCGTACACCTCGACGTACTTCGTGGCCATGCCGAACACGCCGGTGATCCACATCCAGAACACCGCGCCCGGCCCGCCGGCGAGGATGGCGGTCGCCACGCCCACGATGGAGCCGGTGCCGATCGTCGCCGCGAGGGCGGTCGCGAGCGCGCCGAAGTT
>CAKTSW010000169.1 GCA_934613165.1 uncultured Ellagibacter sp. | reverse complement strand
CCGAGAAGTAAGGAGAAAGCAATGACGAAGTTTTCTGTTTCCGGTCAGCATTATCTGTTCGACGTACAAACGTTCGCCCATACGGTTCTCGCCAACGGCGGTGACGAATACGAGTACGCGCTTCGCGATCGGAGCACGCAGGGCGTCATCGACGACGTTGCTTCAGGCGTGAGCGAGCTGGGCGTGCTGCTTCGAACCTCCGCGGCAGCCGGCAAGCTCGACGAGGCGTTCGAAGCTTCGGGCGTTGAATACACGGAGCTCGTGCGCTCCGCTCCGCGCGTTGCCCTTCCGGCGAGCCATCCCATGTCGAACGCCAAGAAGCTCACTCTTGACGACTTGACGGATTGGCCGTACATCCACTTCGACCAGGGAGTCGATTCCCCTGTCGAGTTCGCCGAAGAGGCGCTTGCGGAGGTTCCCCGTACCAAGAGCATCGCCTGCACGGACCGCGCATCGCTTTCCGAGCTTATCGTCGCCTTGAACGGCTACACGGTGACGAGCGGCATTCTGGTCGGCATTGCGGACGGCTCGCAGCTCACGACGGTGCCTCTCGATACCGACGTGACCCTGCACCTCGGCATCATCACGCGCAAGGGCGAAACCTTGAGCGAGCTGGGAACAAGTTTCGTCGAGCGACTGAAGAAGAACCTCGAACGCTACGTCGCATCCCTGTAGAACAACGTGACAGCTTGACAGTGAATGGCCCTGCTTGGATTTCCCAAGCAGGGCCATTTTCGTGCACATCATGGATGTTTCACGTGAAACATCCATGATGTGAGGAGGGGTAAGGGCGATGCTGCCGAGAGGCTATCTCCTCGCCAGCACGCGGACATCGCCGCTGCGGCGCGTGACTCCCTTGTCATCGAAGTACTCAAGAAGAGGAATAGCGTACTTTCTGCTTGTCTGCATCGCGTCCTTTAATTCGGCTGCGCTTGCCTCGCCGTGCTCCTCGAGGTACGCGCAGACAGCCGATTCGAAGCGATCAAGCGCCGCACGCGCGAAGCACAGTTCCTTGGTGACGCGTTGCGCCGATCCCGCCTTCTCAAGCGAGCCGATCGCTTTACGCCCGAGAGCCGGGTCGATCGAGCAAGAAGCAAAAAGATCGGCGAGGGCAGGAGGGTTCGCTCCGGCGTCGTTCAATGCGGAAAGCAGGGCGTTGGCGGCTTCCTTTTCCCGTGCTTGGGCACCTGCGCCGGCCTGCGGGTGGCTCACTTCCCCGCCGCTGACGACGGCCTTCCCGTGAGAGGCAGCATCGTTGAGGAGCGAATCGAAGCACGCGGCGTCAACCCGCGGCGCGACGATTTTGCGAAGCGCCTCCTTCGAGATTCCGGTGGAATCGGGGTTTTCGTTATGAAACGCGAGCAGACTATTCTCAATTGAGGAGCGAATCTTCTGTAGGTAACGCGCGGTGGTGTAATAGGGATTGGAACCGGTGGTCCCGCTGTCGAGAGGCGTTGCCTTTCGCTGCTTGGAAAGCCCGTCGAGCGCCGCGATCGCCTCTTTCTCGGTGCAGCCAGCGAAGGAAGCGAGCTCGCGTGCGGTGACGGGGGCCTTCTCAAGGCCGAACGCCGCAGCCGCCGCGCCGACCGCGTCGTTTTCCCTCAACGCGTCCAGCAGGGCTTCTTTGGCGGCATCGAGCGACGTGGAGCGCTTGGGATGGGCCCGTAAAACGACTCCTCCGCCGATTACGTGCACCGGCGAGTACGACCGGATGATGAAACGGTCCTTCCAGGAAACGGGAAGCGGCTCGTCGAGGCGCACCTGCACATAGGAACGCTGCCCTTTCGAAAGCGAGTTCGTCTCGCCCATGAAAAGCACGCGCCCCGTTACCTCGCGCGTCCCGTGAGACACATGCACGCGCGTACCGCTTTCGAGCGGTTTTTCGGAATCGGGGGCGCCGAGGTAGGTGAGGTCGGCGTCGAACCGGTCGGTTGCCTCCACTGTATGCGGCGTTGCGAGGAAGTCTCCGGGGCGGACGTCGTCGGTGGACAAGCCGTTCAGGTTAAGGGCGACTCGATGACCCTCGTGCGCCTCTTCGACGGACTCGCCGTGGATCTGGATGCTCCGTACACGGGTAAGGGTGCCTTCGGGCAGCACTTCAAGCTCGTCGCCCACGGAAACGACACCGCTCCAAAGCGTGCCGGTCACCACGGTTCCCGCGCCCTTTATGGTGAACACGCGGTCGATCGGCAGGCGCGCCGTCGTGCTCGCGTTCGCGCGCTTCGTCGTGCGCGCTGCGCGGGAAAGCGCGTCTTTCAGCTCATCGAGCCCCTCGCCGGTGCGGCTTGAGACGGGGACGATATCGGCGTCGCGGTAGGGCCCCGAGGCTAGGCGCGCGCGGACTTCGTCTGCCATGAAGTCGACCCATTCGTCGTCGACGAGGTCGGTCTTGGTCAGCGCCACTACCAGCGTGGGGATGTGGAGCAGTTCAAGCACGGCAAGGTGCTCGGTCGTCTGCGGCATGATGCCGTCGTCCGCCGCAATGCAGAGCAGCGCCATGTCGATGCCGGTCGATCCGGCGATCATCTGCCGGACGAAGCGCTCGTGCCCCGGAACGTCGACGACGCCGAGCGTGGTGCCGTCGGGAAGCGGCAGGCGCGCGAAACCGAGTTCGATGGTGATGCCGCGCTGCTTTTCCTCGGCCAGGCGATCGGGGTCGGTCCCGGTAAGCGCCATCACGAGCGAGGACTTGCCGTGGTCGATGTGTCCCGCGGTCCCCAGAACAAGGTCGGTGCTGCTCATCGCGCCACCTCCTTGAAGTATTCGCCGAGCGCGCGAGCGATTTCGCGCATCTCGTCCTCGTCGAGCACGGTGCGGGCGTCGAACAGAAGCGCGTCCTTCTTCAGGCGCCCGACGACGGGCAACATGCGTTCGGAAACGAGATGGCGGTCGCAGCTGAGCGCGTCGCCTGCCAGGAAGGAAACATGCACGCAGCATGTCGGGATGTCGCACATGGGAAGAGCCCCGCCGCCTGCGCGAGATATCTCATCGACGAGTGAAAGCTCGGCGACTCCTTCGGGAATAGCAGCACGAATGGCCTCGAGCAGCTTCTCGGCCCGTGTGCGAACCTGTTCGGGCGTTTCGGTGAGCATGCGCAGCGTCGGAATCTCCTCGAGGGCATTTTCGGGGTTGAGGTACAAACGAAGCGTCGCCTCGAGCGCGGCGAGCGTCATCTTGTCAAGGCGGAGCGCACGCGCGAGCGGATTCTTCTTCAGGCGATCAATCAGCGGCTTCGCGCCCACGATGATGCCCGCCTGCGGTCCTCCGAGCAGCTTGTCGCCGGAAAACGACACGAGGTCGCAGCCCGCTTTGACCGATTCGGCGACGGTCGGCTCGGCGTAGTCGCCGAAGCACGAAAGCCGCAAGAAGGCGCCCGATCCCTGGTCCTCGTACACGAGCACGGGGGGCTTCCCCTCTTCGCGCGCGGCGTTCTCCTCGTCGGCGAGTTCGCGCAGGTCGGATACGGCGACGCTTTCAGTGAACCCAATCAACCGGTAGTTCGACGGGTGCACCTTCAAAAGCATGGCCGTCTCGTCCCCGATGGCGCGCGCGTAGTCGGAGACGTGCGTCTTGTTGGTAGCGCCGACTTCGACCATGGCGGCATGCGATTGCGCCATGATGTCGGGAATGCGGAACGATCCGCCGATCTCCACGAGCTCGCCGCGCGACACGATCGCCTCGTGTCCCGCCGCGAACTCGGAAAGCACCATCATCACGGCGGCGGCGTTGTTGTTCACGGCGATGGCTGCTTCAGCGCCGGTAAGCGTGCAGATGAGCTGCTCGCAGTGGGAATGGCGTGACCCGCGTGCCATCGCGTCGGTGTCGTATTCGAGCGTGGAGTACCCGGTCGCGACGTCGTTCACCGCCTTCACGGCGGCAGGCGCGAGCACGCTGCGCCCAAGATTCGTGTGGATGATCACGCCGCTTGCGTTCACAACGCGCCGAAGCGATGGGCGGTTAAGGGAAAGCAGCCGCATCCGCGCAGCCCGTGCGATTTCCTCGATGGCGGTGTCGGCCTTGAGCCCTGCGAGAATGCGTTGGCGCGCATTATCCACGCTCGCCCGCACTGCGTCGGCAATGAGGTCGCGGGGCACGTTCTCGGCCAAGGCCGCAAGCGTGCCGTCATGCAGCACTTCTTCGACCTGTGGAAGGGACCTGAGTAATTCCTGGGAAGCATGCGAAACCATGGAAAGCCTTTCACTTGGATATGAAGCCAAATGTTGCCACGATTGTATCAGTCGTGGCCGAAGTTCCGATCGCGTGTGCGCCAAGCCGCCCGCTTGGTCCGCCAAAGGGAATGCCGCTGCGGGAAAATGCTATACTCGCGCTTGTAAAGCGACCTTGAGATGTGCGCTTCTGCCTCCGCACGTCTTTTCTGCAGTCTCGCGAAAGCGATGTTTCACGTGAAACATCAACGGTTCAT
>CAKTSW010000168.1 GCA_934613165.1 uncultured Ellagibacter sp. | reverse complement strand
ATATAGGCGCGCTTTTCCTCGTCGAGCCCCGTTACCGTACCGCACCCGAACGCCTTGTGGCGCACCCGTGCGCCCGTCGAAAACCGGGCGTCCGCCGCCATGCCCGCCATCCACCGGTCGGTCGCCGCGTAGGCCTCGCGCGCGTTGGCGAGCTCCTCGTCGGTCGGCTTGTTCGAGAACTGCAGCGCGGCGGGGTCGATGTCGAGCAGAAAGCGCGACGGGTAGCGCGGCGAGCCCTCGTGGGAAAACCCTTCCGCCTCGGTGAGGTACAGCCCGTCCTTCGCGCGCGTGACCGCGACGAAGGCGAGTCGGCGTTCCTCTTCCATGCCCTCGATCGTCTTCGTCTTGCGCGAGGGCAGCACGCCTTCCGAAAGCGAGCAGAGGAACACATGGGGGAATTCGAGCCCCTTCGCCGCATGGACGGTCATGAGGCGCACCTTGTCTTGGGAGGCGCTGGCGGCGTCGGCGTTCGTGAGCAGGGCCACGTGCGACAGGTAGTGCTCGAGCGTCACCTCTTCCCCGCAGGTGGTTTCGAACTCGTAGACCGACTGCTTGAGCTCGGCTATGTTGTCGAGCCGTTCCTGGCTGCCTTCCGTGCGGAGCGCCTGCTCGTAGCCGCTTTCGTTGATGACGGCCGCCAACACCTCGGACACGGGCCTTCCCTCGTAGGACGAGCGGAACCGCCGCACCAGCGCCAAAAGCTGCTTCGCCCGGGTGCGCTTGAAGATGTCATCGTCGACGGTGCGTTCGAGGGCCTGGTAGAGCGTGCACCCGTTGGTGTCGGCGTAGCCTTGCAAAAACGCCATGCGCCGCTGCCCCAGGTTGCGCTTCGGTGTGTTCGCCACGCGCGCGAACGAAAGGTCGTCTTGGTAGGCGACAAGGCGCAGATAGGCAAGCGAGTCCTTCACCTCCTTGCGCCCGAAGAAGGGGACGCCCGAATAGACCGCATGGGGGATGTCCGCCTTCAGGAGCGCCTCCTCCACCGGCCGCGACGCGTAATGTGCGCGGTAGAGCACCGCGATGTCGCGGTAGGCGACGCCCTCTTCGTGCAACGCGCGCACGCCCTCGGCGATCCAAGCCGCCTCCTCGGCGGACGACTTCGCGTGACGCCAAACCGTCGGCCCGTGCTGCGAGCGGCGGGGGATGAGGTTCTTCGGGATGCGGGCATGGTTCTTCTCGATGAGCGAGTTCGCGACCGCCACCACCTCAGGCGCCGAGCGGTAGTTCTCGAGCATCATGATGGTGCGCGTGCGGGGGAACACGCGGTCGAAATCGAGCAGGTAGCGCACGTTCGCGCCGCGCCAGGTGTAGATGGTCTGGTCGGGGTCGCCCACGACGAACAGGTTCTTATGGTAGCCGGCGAGCACCTCCATAAGCTCGTACTGAAGCCCATCGATGTCCTGGAACTCATCGATCATGATGTATTCCAGGCGCTTCTGCCACTTCAGCTTGATGTCGGGGAACTGCTCGAAGATGTAAAGCGTGACCACGATGAGGTCGTTGTAGTCGAACCCGAAGCACTTCTTTTCCTGATAAAGATATCCGTAGAAGATGATGTCGGGGACGCTTTCCGCGCGGTCGTACTTCTCGCGCAGGGTGGCAAGCGGCATGGCGAGCAGGTCGTGATAGTAGTCGGGGCGCTGCTTGAGCTTCATTATCTCGATCATGTCGCGCGCTTTGGCGAACGTCATGTCGCGCAGCGTGAGCCCGCGCTCGTCGTAAATCGCTTGGAGCATCTGGTCGATGTCGGAATTGTCCAGCACGAGGAAACTCTTAGGGTAGCCGACCGCATTCGAGTCCTCCTGAAGGACCGACACGCAGAACCCGTGGAACGTGTTGATGAAGCCCGTGTCGTTGTCGCCGGTGAGGCGCCGGATGCGGTGGCGCATCTCGTTGGCGGCCTTGTTGGTGAAAGTGACGCAGAGGATGTTCGCGGGCATGATGCCCAAATCGTTCACCAGGTACGCGAAGCGCTCGGTGAGCGCGCGCGTCTTGCCTGTTCCCGCGCCCGCGATGACGCGGACGAAGCCCTCCGTGGTGGTGACCGCCTCCAACTGCGCGGCGTTGAGCGAAGGCGCGGCGTCGCCCGGCAGAT
This sequence comes from uncultured Ellagibacter sp., assembly GCA_934613165.1. Lineage (GTDB taxonomy): Bacteria > Actinomycetota > Coriobacteriia > Coriobacteriales > Eggerthellaceae > Ellagibacter. The sequence goes on along the minus strand of CAKTSW010000168.1, from coordinate 2,332 downwards.
GAGCGGCGGGCGCAGCCTCGCGCGGAGACGCGGCTCCGGTTCCGGCGAAGCCATAAGCATCGGTGCCGCCAGTCGAGCCGCCCTCCCCTACCCCGGAAGCGCGCTCGATTTCCCCGCCTAGGCGGGAGAACAGCAGGTGTTTCATCTCGTTATCCATGCCGCATAGTCTACCAGATACGAACGTATGTTCCAAGAATGAAAACGATTCGTTATCGACAACGTCGCGAACGTAGTATCGAGATTGCGCCGCAACGATAATGCCGAAACGTCGAGCTAGACGCAAGAGGCCGTTGCATAGTGGCGGCGAGGAACGCTTTTGCCGGACGCCACTTGAAACGAGTCCCCAAATGGCAGCTTGCGACGGATTTGCAAAAGAAACCGCGAAAACAGCGCCTCAAATGGCGGGCAACGACGGCTTTGCAAGCCCCGAAAGCGGGGTTTGGCATCCAACGACGGGTTTGCAACGCCGAAAGACTGCTCAGCCTTTGCAAACCCGTCGTTGCCCGCCATTCAGAGCGCCCCAAACGCCAACTCGTTTGCAAAAGCGTCCTTCGCTGCCATTTGAAGGCGGAAACCGCGACGCGCTACTCGGCCTCGGCGTCTTCAGCGATGACAGTTTCGAGGTCGACAGTCTCAACAGATTCGGCGTCCTTCTCCCCCGCTTCTGCTCGGCTTTCCGCAAGCTCGGCGAACATCCTCTTCATCGTCGGATTCTTCCTGGTCAGACGCTTGATGGTGAGGTCCTGCGCCTTGTCGTTCGCCAAGCGCAGGTTGTTTTCCGACGACAGCAGCGCGTCTTTCGTCTTCTGCAGATGCGAGATGGTCTTGTCGATTTCTTCGATGGCGGTTTGGAACTTGCGGCTCGCGATATCATAGTTGCGCCCGAACTTCGCCTTGAAATCCTCCATCTGCTCCTCGAAATGCGTGATGTCGATGTTCTGGTTGCGCACCTCGGCGAGCTCAGCCTTGTACGTGAGCGCCGAGAGCGACGCGTTGCGCAGGATGCTGATGATGGGGATGAAGAACTGCGGGCGGATGACGTACATCTTCTCGTAGCGGTAGCTCATGTCGACGATGCCCTCGTTGTAGAGCTCGTTTTCGGGCTCGAGCATGGTCACGAGCACCGCGTACTCGCAGCCCTTCTTCCGGCGATCGGAGTCGAGCTTCTTCAGGAAGTCCTCGTTCCTGTGCTTGTGCGTGCTGTCGTCGCTCTCGTTCTTCATCTCGAACATGATGGAGACGACCTCGTTGCCGTCGTCGTCGCACTCGCGGAACACGAAGTCGCCCTTCGTGCCGTCGACCACGTCGTTGTCCTTCTCGAAATACGCTTTGGGGAACGCCGCCGCGCGCATCTTGTTGAACTCGATCTCGCAGTGCTGCTCAAGCGATTCGCCCACCATCTTGGTGGAAAGGCGCGCCTTCATGTCCTTGTAGCGGGCGATTTCCTCTTCCTTGTAGGCGATGAGCTCGTCCTTCGCGCGAAGCTTCGTCGACATCTCCTCGCGAAGGGCGCTCACGCGCTGCTCCCCTTCGGCCGCCGTGAGCTTCACCTGCGCGGCAAGGTCGTCGCGCTCGCGCTCGACGGTCGTGCGGGCCTGAGTCACCGCGAGCTCCTTCTCCGTCGCGAACGACGCCTTCTGCGCCTCGATCTTCTGCGTGAGCTCGGCGATTTTCGCATCGCGGGAGGCGGTCGCGTCGGCAAGCGCGCGCTCGTGCTCGGCGCGCGTCACGCGGGCCGAGACCTCGCGCTCGTCGGCCATGCGCGTAAGCTTCGCCTTGAGCTCCGCGATCTCGGCGTCCTTCGTCGCGGTGGCTTCGGAAAGCTTCGCCGCCTGCTCGGCCGCGGCAGCGCGCGCAGCGGCGTCGTTTTCCCGCTTCAGGGAATCGAGCGTCTGGGAGAGCTTCGCGATCTTCGCGTCGCGGTCGGCCACGACCGAGCGAGCCTCCCCGCGCACCTTCTCGCTCGCCAGGGCCACGGCCTGCTCGCGTTGCTTGGAGAACAGCTTCTCGCGCCGCGCGATCTCGCGGTCGAACTCGCTGTCGCGCACCTGCTTCACGATGTCGGCGAACCCCGACTCGTCAACCTGGAAAACGGTCCCGCAGTGCGGGCATTTGATCTCGTTCGATGCCGCCATGGCTTCCACCTTTCAAACGCGCGTGCCTGTTAAACCCAAGGATACCCCATGCGAAAAGCGCCGCGACCCCGAATCGGAAGGTCGCGGCGCTTCGAGCCCGGCTTGTCCTGCGGCGCTATTCCTGCGCGTCCCAGACGACGCCGGTTTTGTGCCAATTGTTGAAGTCGGTGGCCCACCCGTCGATTTCGTACTCCACG
>CAKTSW010000167.1 GCA_934613165.1 uncultured Ellagibacter sp. | reverse complement strand
CGCTACGAAGGCGAAGTTGTGCGTCGCAAGCTTGGCAAGGCTGCTAAGAGCGACTAGTGGGCTTAAGCGCTACGGAACATTACTGAAGGGATCATCATGAGAACCAATGATTTGAAGCATGAGAAAGGCTTGGCCCGCCGTCATCGTCGCGTGCGTGGCAAGATTTCCGGTACGTCTGAGCGTCCGCGCCTTTGCGTGACGCGCAGCAACTCCAACATCTACGCGCAGGTCATCGACGACGTGTCGCATACCACCATCTGCGGCGTTTCCACCCTCGGCCCCGAGTTCAAGGCAACGGGCAAGAAGGGCGGCACCGTCGAGGGCGCCGCTGAAATCGGCGCGATCATCGGCAAAATGGCTCAGGAAAAAGGCGTGACGAAGGTCGTCTTCGACCGCGGCGGCCACCTGTACCACGGACGCGTCAAGGCTCTCGCCGACGCTGCCCGTGAAGCAGGCCTGGTATTCTAGAAGGGGTTAAGCGTATGGCTCGCAAACAGCAAGAAAACGCTGCCGTTCCTGAGCTCCAGGAGCGCGTCGTTTACATCAACCGCGTGTGCAAGGTCGTCAAGGGCGGCACGCGCTTCGCGCTCACCGCGCTCGTCGTCGTCGGTGACGGCAACGGCCGCGTGGGCATCGGTCTGGGCAAGTCCAAGGAAGTGCCTGTGGCCATCAAGAAGGGCGTCGATGACGCGAAGAAGAACATGTTCTCCGTGCCCATCACCAAGGAAGGCACCGTCCCCCACGACATCGTGGGCGAGTTCGGCGCAGGCCGCGTGCTCATCATGCCGGCTGCCCCCGGTACCGGCGTTATCGCTGGCGGCCCGGCTCGTGCGGTCATGGAGCTCGCGGGCATCAAGAACGTGTTCGCCAAGTCCCTCGGCACCAACAACGCGATGAACGTCGTCAAGGCTGCCGCGGACGGTCTCCAGAAGATGCAGAGCCCGGTCGAGGTTGCGGAGCGCCGCAACATGTCCGTCGCTCAGATCTTCGGCGGGAAGGAGAACTAGCAATGGCTGACGCTCAGAAGACCCTGCGTGTGACGCAGATCAAAAGCTCCATCGGCTACAAGAAGGACCAGGCCGCGACGCTTCGTTCGCTCGGCCTCGGCAAGATCGGCCGTTCGCATGACCTCGTCGACAACGAGTCCGTGCGCGGCATGATCTTCAAGGTCAAGCATCTTATCAAGGTGGAGGAGCTGTAGGTTGGGTTTCTCCCGGCTACATATTCTCAATACGGTATAATCTTGGGTTGGCGCGCCGGATTCCGGTAGCGCCAACCTAGGTGTATAGGAAGTTTGCTGGCGGCGAGCTGCCAGCCCCGGGAAGCGTTTCCCGGAAGCGATTGTAAGGAGTTACAACAACATGGAACTTAAGGATCTCAAGCCGGCAGAGGGCTCTCGCAAGAACCGCAAGCGCGTCGGTCGCGGTAACGGCTCCGGCTACGGCAAGACCGCCGGCCGTGGTCTGAACGGTCAGCTTTCCCGCGCTGGCGGCGGCAAGCGCCCCGGCTTCGAAGGCGGCCAGACCCCGCTCGCGATGCGCCTGCCGAAGCTCCCCGGCTTCCGCAACTTCAACCGCGTGGAGTACCTGCCCGTCAACGTTTCCCGTCTCGAGGAGAAGTTCGAGGCTGGCGACGTCGTCAACGGCGAGTCCCTCAAGGAAAAGGGCATCATCAAGCATGCCGACGCTCTCGTGAAGGTTCTCGGCGACGGCGAGCTCACCAAGGCTCTCACCGTTTCCGTCGATAAGGTGTCTGCTTCCGCTAAGGCGAAGATCGAAGCAGCTGGAGGAAAGGTCGAAGAGCCTTGCTAAGCTCTATCATTGACGCGTTCAAGGTGCCGGAGCTTCGCAAGAAGATCCTCTTCACGCTTGGGATTTTGGCGCTGTATCGTTTCGGCGCCTACATCCCGGTTCCCGGCATTCCGTTCAACGAGTTCGCGAATTCGTTCGCGGGCTCGGGCGTATCGATGACCATGCTCGACCTCTTCACCGGCGGCGCGCTTTCGCACTTCTCGGTGTTCTCGCTCGGCATTATGCCCTACATCACCGCGTCGATCATCATGCAGCTCATGCAGGGTGTCATCCCCGCGGTGGGGCGTTGGGCTAAGGAAGGCGAGACTGGTCGTCGTAAGATCACCCAGGTCACGCGTTACCTCACGCTCGGCCTTGGCCTGATCAACGCAATCGGCTACCTGCTCCTGTTCAAGTCGTCCGCCTACGGCGTCGTCTTCACGGACCAGATCCCCGAGGTTGTCACGGACATCATCGTTGTGTTCACGCTCGTGGCGGGTACCGCGTTCATCATGTGGATGGGCGAACTCATCACGCAGCGCGGCATCGGCAACGGCATGTCGCTCATCATCTTCGTGAGCATCGTGTCGCGCGTTCCGTCGGCGATTTTCTCGTCGATCAACCTGCAGGCCGACATGGGCATGGGCATCGCCATCACGGTGCTGATCCTCGTCGTGGTGCTCGCGTGCATCCCGGCGATCATCTTCATCGAGCGTGCGCAGCGCCGTATCCCCGTGAACTACGCCAAGCGCGTCCAGGGTCGTAAGATGATGGGTGGCCAGTCCACCTACATCCCGTTGAAGGTGAACGCCGCGGGCGTTATCCCGATCATCTTCGCGAGCTGCATCATCTACTTCCCGGCTCAGCTTGCCGCGCTGTTCAACGTCGGTTGGCTCACCGCGTTCGCCGATGCGGTGTCCACCGGTTGGCTGAACTGGATCCTCACCGTGCTGCTCATCGTGTTTTTCGCGTATTTCTACACCTCCATGGTGTTCAACCCCGAGGACACGGCGGACAACCTGCGCAAGCAGGGCGGTTTCATCCCCGGCGTTCGCCCGGGTTCCGCTACGGTGACCTACATCAAGAACGTGATTCATCGTGTGACGCTTCCGGGCGCTATCTTCATCGCCTGCATCGCCGTCATCCCGACGATCATCTTCTACTTCAGCGGCAACCAGCTCATCCAGGCGTTCGGCGGCACGTCGATCCTCATCATGATCGGCGTTGCGCTCGACACCATGAGCAAGGTCGAAAGCCAGCTCAAGATGCACAACTACGACGGCTTCTTCAAGTAGTCTTCGGTTCGCATCCGATTCCAAAGCCGCAGGCGACATTCCGCCTGCGGCTTTTTCGTTTGCATGGAGTTTCGTCCAGGACCTTAGGCGTTTGATACAATGAAGTGCACCGCTTTTATCCACATGGATTGAAAGGATATTCGAACATGAACATCGTGCTGTTAGGCGCTCCGGGCGCAGGCAAGGGCACGCAGGCCGCCAAGCTCGTTGAGGAATTCGGCACACCCCATATTTCCACGGGCGACATGCTCCGCGCTGCCGTGAAGGCCGGCACCGAGCTCGGCAAGAAGGCGAAGTCCTACATGGACGCCGGCGACCTCGTTCCCGACGACGTCATCATCGGGCTCGTGACCGAGCGTCTGTCCGAGCCCGATACCGAAAAGGGCTTCATCCTCGACGGCTTCCCGCGCACGTCTGCCCAGGCTGTCGCGCTCGACGCAGAGCTCTCGAAGCTCGAGCGTCCGCTCGATGCCGCGTTGCTCATCGACGTCGAGTCCGAGGTCATCGTCAAGCGCCTGACGTCGCGCCGTATGTGCAAGGAATGCGGTCACATCGGTTCCGAGGCCGACGCGGCATGCCCCAAGTGCGGCGGCGAGATGTACCAGCGCGACGACGACAACGAAGCCACCGTCCGCAACCGCCTCGATGTGTACGAGAAGTCGACGAGCCCGCTCATCGACTACTACCGCGGCTGCGATCTGCTCGTCTCCATCGACGGCGACCGCGACCCCGAGGTCGTCTACGCCGACGTCAAGAAGGCACTCAATCTCTAACTGCGGTTTCTTCGTTTAGAGCTGCTCTTGTGAAGGGCCCCGATCAGGTATCGGGGCCCTTCTGCTGTATAATGACAAGTCATGCCAACGATACGTCGGAATATCAAGTACCTCTACGAGTCTCGCGTTCTGCCGAGACGCTCGTTGCTTGCGCACGTTGGCAAGGTGGCGGCGACCATCCTTCTCATCGCTTTCCTGCTTGAAACGTTCGTGTTCAACATGAACTACTTCCTGTCGATGAACTACAACACCATCGATTTGAGCGATGCGCTCACGCTGCAGGAAACATCGGACGAGCAATACAAGATCACTGAGGTCGACAACGTCATCGAGCTCTCGAACCTCAACACCGAGGTCCATAACGTCCACCTGCAGTTCGATTGGACGCAGCCCGCTCAGAACCTCACGTTCAAGGTGCAGTTCACCGACGAGGCGCATCATACGTATTTCGATTCAACCGAATACACCGTGGGCGTCCCGAACGTCGACATCTCGACGATGGTTTCTGAAAGCCAGTACCTTAACCTCAAAACGTCGGGGCGCGTCGACAACCTGCGCATCGAGCTTGTGGGCAACGAGGACACGAGCTATCCC
>CAKTSW010000166.1 GCA_934613165.1 uncultured Ellagibacter sp. | reverse complement strand
GCATGGTGTCGCCCCAGCTGTCCGGGCGGCGAGGGCAAAGACGGCTTCACCGCGCGCGTCGTAGCGGCGTTTCGCGGCGTATGCGAACGCGAGGCCGCGCTTGGGAACGCCGAAGCCGTGCTCGTCGTGCATTCGGGCACGATCCGCGCCGTCCTCTCCGAGCTTGCTGTCCCGAAAAAGGGATATTTCGATGTTCATACGGAACCGGGCGGCGCCTGGCGCGGCCTGTGGGACGGTGCCGCGCTCACGGACGTGCGCCCGCTTTCGGGGGCGTGTGCCCGATGATGACGCTTCTCGCCGTGGTCGTGGGCTTCGCGCTCGACCTTGCACTCGGTGACCCGCGATGGCTGCCTCACCCGGTCGTCGCCATGGGGCGCGTCATATCCAAGGCCGAAGGCCCCTTGCGCCGCGCCTTCCCGCGAACGCCTTCGGACGCACGTTGGGCGGGGCGCGTGCTCGCAGTGGCGCTGCCTGTGCTTTTCGGCCTTGCGACCTGGGGCGTCCTTGCGCTTCTCGGTGCGATCCACCCGGTTGCGCGCTTCGTCGCCGAGGCGTGGATAAGCTACCAGCTGCTCGCCGCATGCGAGCTTCGCCGCCAGAGCATGGCGGTCGCGCGAGCGTTCTCGGAAGGCGGGCTCGCCGCGGCGCGCGAGGCCGTCGGGCGCATCGTGGGTCGCGACACGTCCGTCCTCGACGAGTCAGGCGTCGTGCGCGCCGCCGTGGAGACGGTGGCGGAGAACGCGAGCGACGGCGTCATCGCACCGCTTTTCTACCTCATGATCGGCGGGGCGCCTTTGGGCATGGCCTACAAGGCCGCGAACACGCTCGACAGCATGGTTGGCTACAAAAACGACCGCTACCTCGATTTCGGGCGCGCCTCGGCGAAGCTCGACGACGCGCTGAACTGGGTGCCTTCCCGCCTCGCCGCGCTGTTCATGGTGGCCGCGTGTTCCTTCGTGCGCCTCGACGCGGGCGGGGCATGGCGCATCTGGCGTCGCGATCGCCGGCGGCACGCAAGCCCCAACGCCGCGCAGACCGAGTCGGCGTGCGCGGGCGCGCTCGGGCTGCGCCTCGCGGGGCCGGCGGTGTACTTCGGCAAACTCGTCGACAAGCCTACCATCGGGGACGCCTCGCGAGCCATCGAGTGGGCCGACATCGCGCGAGCGAACCGCCTCATGATGGCCGCATCCGTCTGCGCGCTTATCGTGTTCGCCGCCGCGCGCGCGGCCTGCGTTGCCGCTTTGGGGGTGGCGTGATGCCGGGAAACGCCTCGCGGAACGCGCGCTCGCGCGCGGATTCGATTCGCCTCCGTGCGCATGGCGGAAACGCCCGCTCGCTCGGGCTTTCGTGCAACGGGGGCGCGGCGCGTCTACTCGACTTCTCGGTGAACGTGAGCCCCTTAGGACCCTCGCCGCGCGCCGTCGCCGCAGCCCGCGATGCGCTTGCGCACATCGACGCGTACCCCGACCGCGAAAGCCGCGCGCTCGTGCGCGCCCTCGCCGCAGCCCATGGCGTTCCCGCGGAGTCGATCGTGTGCGGGGCCGGCGCGTCCGACCTCATCTGGCGCCTCGCCGCCGCCACGCACCCTCGCCGCGCGATCGTGTGCGCACCGACGTTCTCGGAATACGCCGAGGCGGCAGTCCGCTTCGGCGCCTGCGTGCGCGAGGTCCCGCTTTCGGAAGCTGGCGGCTTTAAGGTTCCTCTCGATTTCGTGCGCGCGATCGAGGGCCCGGGCGACGTCGCGTTCCTCTGCAACCCGAACAACCCGACGGGCCGCCTCATCGCGCCCGAGGTGCTCGCCGCCGCGGCCGACCGGTGCGAGAGCGTAGGCGCCCTGCTCGTCGTCGACGAGTGCTTCCTCGGGTTTTCGCCCGATGCCGCGGAGCGCAGCCTCGCCGCGCGCGCGGCCGCATCCGCCCACGTGGCGGTGCTTTCGGCCTTCACCAAGCTCTACGGCATGGCAGGCCTTCGGTTGGGGTACCTCATCTGCGGAAACAGCGACATCGTCGAGGGAGTTCGCGCGGCGGGGCAGGTATGGCCCGTGTCGTCGGTCGCCGAGGCGGCGGGCGTGGCGGCGCTCGGGGACGCCGACTACCTCGCGCGCACGCGCCGCACGGTTGCCGATGAACGGGCCTGGCTTTCTTGCGAGCTTTCCGCCCTGGGGCTCCTCGTCGTGCCGTCGAACGCGAACTACCTCTTGTTCCGCGCCCCGGCAGACGACTTGGCCCAAAAGCTCTGCGAGCGGGGGATCCTCGTGCGAACCTGCATGTCCTTTTCAGGGCTGTCCGCTTTTTGGTACCGTGTTGCCGTGCGCACTCACAAGGAGAACGAAACGCTTGTCCGTGCACTCGAAAGCGCGCTCGAAGACGCACGTTCGTGCGAATCGGACGGCGCATCGCTCGCCGACGTGCTGCATGCGCGCAGAGCGAGCGGGAGGCAAACGAGCTGCAACGAGCCGAAGGAGGCGGAAGCGAATGGGTAGGGCGAAGCCCCTCATGATCCAGGGGACGATGTCGAACGCGGGGAAGAGCCTGCTCGCGGCGGGGATCTGCCGCGTCCTTGCGCAGGACGGCCTTGCCGTCGTCCCGTTCAAGAGCCAGAACATGGCGCTCAACAGCGGCGTCACGGCCGACGGGCTCGAAATGGGCCGCGCGCAGATCATGCAGGCCCAGGCGTGCGGCGTCGAGCCTGACGTGCGCATGAACCCGATTCTCCTCAAGCCCGAAAGCGACCGGAAAAGCCAGCTCATCGTGGCTGGCAAGGCTCAGGGCGCCTATTCGGCGCGCGACTACTTCGGCCGCAAGAAGGCGCTTATGCCGCAGATCCTCGAAGCCTACGACTCGCTCGCCGCCGAGGCCGACGTCGTCGTCATCGAGGGCGCGGGCAGCCCGGCGGAAATCAACCTGGCGGCCGACGACATCGTGAACATGGGGCTCGCGCGTGCGGTGGGCGCGCCGGTGCTGCTTGCGGGCGACATCGACCCGGGAGGCGTGTTCGCCCAGCTCTACGGCACGGTGTCCCTGCTTCCGCCCGAAGACCGCACGCGCGTGAAGGGGCTTGTCGTGAACAAGTTCCGGGGCGACGTCGAGATCCTGCGCCCGGGGCTCGCCCCGCTTGAAAAGCTCACGGGAATCCCCGTCGTGGGGGTCATGCCCTACCTGAAGCTCGACCTGGACGACGAAGACTCGCTCTCGCCGCGGCTTTCGGCCCGCGAGGCGCGCGGCATCGTCGACATCGCCGTCGTGCGCTTGCCGCACTTGTCGAACTTCACCGACTTCGATCCGCTCGACCGCGTAGGCGGGGCGGGCGTGCGCTACGTGGAGCGCGCCTGCGATCTGGGACGGCCCGACCTCGTCATCCTGCCCGGGTCGAAGAGCACGCTCGCCGACGCGCGTTGGCTCGCCTCGAGCGGCATGGTCGCATGCATCCGCGCGCTCGCCGCCGAGGGCACGCCCGTGCTCGGCATATGCGGGGGCTACCAGCTGCTTGGGCAGGAGCTTGTCGACCCAAGCGGCGCGGAAGGATCCGGCGTCGCGCGCGGGCTCGGGCTCGTTTCGGCGAGCACGCGCTTCGCCTCCGAAAAGCGCCTCGCGCGCTCGGAGTTTCTCATCACCCACGCCGAGGGCGTCTTCTCCGTGTGGAACGGCATGCGCGCGCACGGCTACGAGATCCACGACGGCATTACGACGGTCGAAGGTGCCCCGGCCGGCACGATCGACGGCGAGCCCGAAGGCGTGGCCTGCGGAAACGTGTTCGGCACCTACCTGCACGGGCTCTTCGACGAGCCGGGCATCGCGCGAGCGCTCGTCTGCGAGCTTGCGCGCCGGCGCGGGTTGCCCGAAAGCGTCGTGGGCGCAGACGCCGCGGCTTCGGCCGACGAGCACAGAAACCGCGAGTTCGACCGTCTGGCCGCCGCGGTGCGCACAGCGCTCGACATGGAGCTTATCTACCGCATCATCGAGGAGGGCGCATGATCCACCTTTACCACGGCGACGGCAAGGGAAAGACCACGGCGGCGATGGGGCTTGCGCTGCGCATGGTCGCCGCAGGCCGGCGCGTCGTCATCGTGCAGTTCCTGAAAGACGGCGAAAGCGGGGAAGCGCGCATGCTCGCCGACCGCCTCGGGGCCGCGCTCTACGCCGGCAAGGCGTCGGACAAGTTCACCTGGTCGATGACCGAAGGCGAGCTTGCCGCCACGCGCGCGCTGCACGATAGGAACCTAAGCGATGCGCTCGACGAGGTTGCGCGTAGCGCGGCGGGGCTGCTCGTGCTCGACGAGGCGCTCGACGCGCTCGCGAAGGGGCTTGTGGACGAAGCTCTCGTCGCCCGCGCGCTCGACGCCTCCGCAACCGGGCTCGAGGTGGTGCTCACCGGGCGCGCGCCCGGCGCAGAGCTTGTCGCGAAAGCCGACTACATAACCGAGATGCGCTGCGTGAAGCACCCCTATGATCAGGGAGTTCTCGCGCGAAAGGGAGTTGAGTACTAGAT
>CAKTSW010000165.1 GCA_934613165.1 uncultured Ellagibacter sp. | reverse complement strand
GCCGCGCGCGTGATCGGCGTCGACAGCGTGGAGGCCGCCATCCGCGACGCGCAGCAGAACGCGCGCCACAACGGCATCGAGAACGCCGAGTTTGTCGCCGCCGACGCGACCGACTTCATGGAGAGCCTTGCACGCGAGGGTCTGCCCGAAGATGCAGGCGAGCTCGTGATACTCATGGACCCCCCGCGCGCTGGGTCGACCGAGCGCTTTTTGCGCGCGGCCGCGTCCCTTTCACCCGCCCGCATCGTCTACGTGTCGTGCAATCCCGAGACGCAGGCGCGCGACGTCGAGTTCCTCTACGACGAGGGGTACCGCGTCGTGGCGGTGCAGCCCGTCGACATGTTCCCGCACACCGACCATATCGAGTGCGTCGTCGCGCTCGAGCCGGCCGATTCCCCGGCGGCGCGGCGCTTCGAAGAGGATGACGAAGACGGCGCCGACGCGGCAGATGGCGAACTCGATGGATTTGCCGACGAATCGCCTGATGGGGACGCCGTCGAGTTCGACGACGCCGACGGCGACATGCCGGCCGCCCGCTCTTCGGAGGGGGAATCGCGATGAGCGAAAACGTGCTCGACCGCATGCGCGCGGCGATTCGCTCGCACGAGTTGGCGACGCCGGATACCCCCGTGCTCCTTATGGTGTCGGGCGGGTCGGACTCCACGGCGCTCGCCTACCTTGCGGCCGAGCTTGCCGGCGCCGGGGAAATCGGCACGGTCGCCATGCTCCACGTGAACCACTGCCTGCGCGGCGAGGATTCCGACGCCGATGCGCACTTCGTCGAGAGCTTGGCGAGCCTGCTTGAGATCCCCCTGTTCATGTGCGAGGTCGACGTGGCCGCGCAGGTCGAGCGGACGGGCGGCAACATGGAGGCCGTCGCGCGCAGCGAGCGCTACCTGGCCGCGAACGAGGCGCTCGAAAGCCTTTGCCGCCATGCGGGCGCGCCCATCGCCGACGGACGTATCTTCACCGCGCACACCGCCGACGACCGCGTCGAGAGCTTCTACATGCGCTCGATCGTGGGGACGGGGCCGGGGGGCTTCCGCTCGATGCGCTACGAGAACGGCCCCGTGGTGCGCCCCTTGCTCGACGTCGGGCGGGAAGATCTGCGCGACTACCTGCGGGAACGCGAGCGAATGGGCGCGCTGTGCGCAGTCGACGCCGAAGGGCATCTCTGGCGTGAGGACGCGACCAACGCGCACACCGACCGCTTCCGCGCGTTCGTGCGCCACGAGATCGTGCCGCTGGCGTGCGAGCGCAACCCGCAGCTGCTCTCCACGCTCACGCGCACGATGAACCTCATCGCCGACGAGGACGACTACCTCGAAGGCGTCGCGGACGAGGCGGCGCGCGACCACATCGCGTGGTGCGAACAGGTGCCGGGAAGTAGCCCGTCGTGGCAGGAAGGCTTTCGCCTTCTGCCATCATTTTGCCAGGTGGCGCATCCCATCGCGCGGCGCGTCGTCACGGGCGCGCTGCAGAACATGCTCGGGCCCGACGCACGCATCGAGACGGCATCGGTCGAAGCGGTGCTTTCCGCCTTCGAAGATGGCCGTCCGAAAAGCGGCTACGTAACGAACATCCAGGGCGACATCGCCGTGAGCGCGAACAAGCGCGGCGTGTTGGTGGAGCCCATGAGCGCGTTTCGCGCAAGGAGGAAGAAATGATAGAGGAACAGCAATCGAACGTCGCCGTCGCCGGCACGGAAAGCGAAACGCCTCAGACGGCCGCCCAGGCGAAGCCCTTCAAGGTTGTGCTGGCGAGCGCGAGCCCGCGCCGTGCGCAGCTGCTCAAGGAGGCGGGCGTCGTGTTCGACGTCCACGCGTCGGAAGTCGACGAATCGCTCGACGCCGACCTGCTCGCGAACCCGGCCGAGGCGTGCAAGAAGCTCGCCGAGCGCAAGGCGGGCGCCGTCGTGCAGGAAATCCTTTCCGACCCTGCCTTCGAGGGCATGCTCATCGTCATCGGGTCGGACACGATGGTCGTCAAGGACGGCGCGATTTTCGGCAAGCCCAAAAGCGCGAGCGACGCGACGCACATGCTGCGCTGCCTGTCGGGCGCGACGCACGAGGTCATGACGGCGGTCTCGGTGTGGATGGTGCAGGCCGACCCGGTCGAGGCGGGCGCGCCCGAAGGCGAGTCGGGCAACGTGTCGCTTGGCTTTCGCACCTTCTGCGACACGACGCGCGTCACGTTCCACGAGCTTTCCGACGAGCGCATCCGCGAGTACCTTGCGCGCGGCGAATCGTTCGACAAGGCGGGAGCGTACGCGGTGCAGGGCGAAGGCGCGAAGCTCGTTTCCCGCATCGACGGTTACAAGAGCACGGTCATCGGCCTTCCCGTCGAGCGCCTGGTGAAAGAATTCCCCGACCTGGTTTAGTTGTGTGTCGTTACCGTATCGTCGACGAACACCGTCGCCTTTGCGGTAAACTTTGCGAATTGGAACGATCATGTCGGTGCCTGCGTATTTTGCGTGGCACCTTATCGAAAAGGGAATGCAAGTGCATAGCGACGTAAGCGAAATTCTGTTCACCGAAGAGGAAATCCACAAGCGCGTTGCCGAAATCGGCGCAGCCATCACCGAGGACTTCAAGGACGTGGCCGGCAAGGACGGCATCATCCTCATCTCCGTGCTGCGCGGAGCCGCGATCTTCATGGCCGACCTCGCGCGCGAGATTAAGATCCCCTGCGAAATGGACTACATGGCCATCTCGTCCTACGGCAACGGCGTGAAGAGCTCCGGCGTCGTCCGCATTTTGAAGGACCTCTCCTCGCACATCGAAGGCCGCCACGTCGTCATCGCCGAGGACATCCTCGACTCGGGCCTTACGCTCACCTACCTGCTGAAGAACCTGAGCTCGCGCAACCCCGCCTCGCTTACCGTGGCAACGCTTCTGCGCAAGAAGACGAAGTCCCAGGCCGACGTCGACTGCCGCTACGTCGGCTTCGAATGCCCCGACCAGTTCATCGTGGGCTACGGCCTCGACTACGCGGAGCGGTACCGAAACCTTCCCTATATCGGCGTTCTCAAGCCCGAAATCTACGAATAGCATCGAGGCGGCGCCCGGGAGGCGCCGCTTTCTGATGAAGGCAAACCAGAAAAGGCAACTGATACATGGCGCAACAACAGAAGAAACAACCGTCCTCGCAGCAGCCGAGCCCTCGTGTCACCATCATCTCGGTGCTGCTGTTCCTCGTCGTGGCGTTTTTCGTGGGGCAGCAGTTCATGGTCATGTCCAACGCGAGCTCGACCCCGACCGATTCGCTCATCACCTCTGAGTTCACGCAGGCGGTCGAGCAGGATCGCGTGACGAAGGTCGTGTACTCGGCTGGCGACTACAAGGTGACGGGCACCTATTACCCCGCCATCACCGCAGGCTCCACCGCAGCGGACGCGTTCAACACGGCGTTCGAGGCGATGAACGCCCGCGTGGCCACCGAGAAGAACCCTCAAGGGTCGGTGCTCGCCGGCATCGGCACGACCTCGATCGAATCGACCACGCTCGGCTCGGAGCGCGGCTACACTTCCACGTTCGTGGGGCAGGATTCGCTTTCCGAGCTTCTGAAGGACCATCCCAACATTTCGTACCAGGTCACGCTGCCGTCTGAATGGGTGAGCATCCTAAGCTCGCTTCTGCCTATCATCCTCATCGGCGCGCTTCTGTTCTTCTTCTTCAACCAGATGCAGAAGTCCACGAATTCGCAGATGAGCTTCGGCAAGGCGAAGACCAAGAAAGCGGCCGAGGAACGCCCTGACGTGAAGTTCTCCGACGTCGCCGGCGTCGACGAGGCCGTCGAGGAGATGCAGGAAATCAAGGACTTCCTGTCGAACCCGGCGAAGTACCAGTCGATGGGCGCGAAGGTTCCCCGCGGTTGCTTGCTCGTCGGCCCTCCGGGCACGGGCAAGACGCTGCTCGCTCGCGCGGTCGCGGGCGAGGCGGGCGTTCCGTTCTTCAGCATTTCCGGCTCCGACTTCGTCGAGATGTTCGTGGGCGTCGGCGCAAGCCGCGTGCGCGACCTGTTCCAGCAGGCGAAGGAAGCCGCGCCTTCCATCATCTTCATCGACGAGATCGACGCGGTCGGCCGCCAGCGCGGCACCGGCCTCGGCGGCGGCCACGACGAGCGCGAGCAGACTTTGAACCAGCTGCTGGTGGAAATGGACGGCTTCGAGTCGAACGAGTCCGTCATCCTCATCGCCGCGACGAACCGCGCCGACGTTCTCGACCCGGCGCTTCTCCGCCCGGGCCGCTTCGACCGCCAGATCGTGGTCGACGCCCCCGACGTCCGCGGCCGCGAGAAGATCCTGCAGGTGCATGCGAAGGACAAGCCGCTTTCCAGCGACGTCGACCTGTCGGTCATCGCCAAGCTCACGCCCGGTTTCACCGGCGCCGACCTCATGAACCTCATGAACGAGTCCGCGCTTTTGACCGCGCGCCGCGGCAAGAAGATCATCACCATGCGCGAAGTCAACGAGTCGATGGAGCGCGTGATCGCCGGCCCCG
>CAKTSW010000164.1 GCA_934613165.1 uncultured Ellagibacter sp. | reverse complement strand
ACATCGAGTACGGCTACTGCTTCTCCGTCGACGCCACGACGGCGGTCGACGTCCTCAAGATCGGCGAGTCCGCAGGCATCGAGGACGCGCTCGCTGCCGCCGGCTTCAAAACGGTTTCCCCGGAAGAGGTTTACAAGCTTGACTGCTAAACGCGATTCAAGCGGCGCCCGCGCCCGCGCTCCTTTCGGGGCGCGGGCGCTTTCCGCGCTTTGCTCCCTTTTGCTCGCCTGCTCGTTCGCGCTTTCGTGCGCGGCGTGGCAGCCTGCGTGGGCGGGCGTGCGGAAGGCGGACGTCGTTGCAGGTGAGACGGTCGAGTCCCGCGGGCTTTCCACCTCGCAGTGCCCGAGCATCGATGCGAAGTACGCCTACGTCGTCGACGAGGACGGCACCGTGTATTTCGAGCGCGACGCCGACACGCAGACGCATATCGCATCGGTCACCAAGATCATGACGGCCATCGTGGCGCTCGAGAACGCCTCGCTCGACACGAAGATCACGGTGAGCAGCGAGGCGGCGACGATCGGCGAATCGTCGGCGGCGCTCAAGGAAGGCGACGTGCTCACGCTCGAGGACGCGCTGAAGGCGCTTCTCACCTCGTCGGGAAACGATGCCGCGATCGCGATCGCGGACGCGGTGGGAGGCTCGCTCGGGGGTGCGGACAAGGCGGCCCAGGCCGCGTTCGTCGAGGCGATGAACAGCAAGGCCGCCGAGCTCGGCTGCACGAACACGCTCTTCGCGAACCCGCACGGCCTCGATTTCGACAAGTACGTCGGCGACATGCACTCGACGGCGCGCGACGTCGCGACGATGGCCGCCTACGCGATGAAAAACGACACCTTCCGCTCGATCGTGTCGAAGGACAAGGCGACGATCCAGGTCACGCGCGCCGACGGCACGGCAGCGTCTCTCGAGCTCGAGTCGACCGACGAGCTTATCGGCGTGTACGAGGGCGCTTGCGGCATCAAGACGGGCTTCACCTCGCTTGCCGGGGAATGCTTCGCCGGCGCGTGCAACCGAGACGGCAAGGATCTGTACGCGATCGTGCTCAACTCATCCTCCGAGCAGCAGCGCTTCACCGATGCGACGACGCTGTTCGATTGGGTTTACAACCACGACGTCTCCTACCCGTACGCGCATGCGAGCGAGACGACCACGATGAGCTGGGACGGGGCCGCGCGCGAGGTCCCCGTCGTCGCCGAGGTGGCGCTTCCCGACTGGACCGACAAGACGGTGAAGGCGACGTTTTCCGACCCTGGCGGGGCGCTCCAGGTGTTCAGCCTGAACGGCAACGTGAGCTGCACGATGTCCTTCGATGCCCCGAGCGGGGGCGTGGGTCAGGGCGATCGCGTCGGCACGGCCGTCTTCAAGCAGCACAACCAGGTGCTCGCGACGGTCGACCTCGTGTCGTGCGAGGACGTGGCGGCGCCGAACCCGATCGAGGCGATCGGCATCGGGTTCACAAGGCTCCTTGCGAACTTCACCGGCGCGCAAACCCAAGCGCAATCCGTTGACTTGAACGACACCCCGCTCATCAACGACAAGTCCAAATCCGCCTCGTGATTCGCTAGACTTTGAAAGAACCGACCCTTAGGAAGAAGGAACATATGGCTGATGCATGCCCCGTGTGCGGCGGTGCGCTCGAACAGGGCGCGAATGCGTGTCCCACCTGCGGATTCAAACTGATCGGAGCGACGCAGCGCTTCAAGCCGCTGTCGTTCGGGGAAGACGTCCCGGCCCCTTTGGAAGCGCATCATGAAGCGGTGCTCCGCGTGGTGAAGGGCCCTCAGATCGGCATGGTGTTCAAGCTCGCCCAAAAGCCGATGACGATCGGCCGAAGCCCGCAGTGCGACATCTTCCTAAACGACATGACCGTGTCGCGAAGCCACGCCGTGGTCGAGCCTGCGGGGACGGGCTACGTCATCACCGACGACAGCTCCTTCAACGGCGTGTGGGTCAACAACGACAACGTCGAGGCGCGCGAGCTCAAAGAAGGCGACGTCGTCCAAATCGGCGCGTTCTGCCTCATCTACCGCGAAGAGTAGCTGGCCACATTTCGAATACGCATAAGACGAGAGGGAATTCTATGGAGTTGATGAGCGGAAACGAGGCCATCGCGCAGGGCGCCTGGGAAGCGGGCGCGCGCATCGGCGTCGCTTATCCGGGAACCCCTTCGACCGAAACGCTTGAGGCGTTCGCGAAGAAGGAGGGCGTGTACGCCGAATGGTGCGTGAACGAGAAGGTGGCGGTCGAGGTCGGCCTCGGCGCGTCGGCCGGTGGCGCACGCGTGCTCGCCACGATGAAGCACGTCGGCGTGAACGTCGCGGCCGACCCGCTGTTCACCGCCGCCTACACGGGCGTCGGCGGCGGCTTCGTGGTGCTGGCGGCCGACGACCCGGGCATGTACTCCTCGCAAAACGAGCAGGACTCGCATTTCTACGCCCGCGCCGCGCACATTCCCATGCTCGATCCGGCAGACTCGGCGGAGGCGCTCGCGTTCACGCGCGACGCGTTCGAGCTCTCCGAGCGATTCGACGTCCCCTTCTTCATCCGCTCGACCGTTCGCGTTTCGCACACGAAGACGCCGGTTGAGACGGGTGCGCGCACCGAGGTCGCGGCGAAGCCCTACGAGACGCAGCCCCAGAAATGGGTCATGATGCCCGCCTTCGCCAAGCCGCGCCGAAAGGTGCAGCTTAACCGCATCGCCGAGCTTGCGCAGTGGGCCGAAACCTGCCCGTACAACCAGGTGGTTTCCCGCGGCAGCGAGATCGGCATCGTGTGCGCGGGCGCGGTGTCCCAGCACGTGCTCGAAGGCGTGCCCGAGGCCTCGGTGTTCAAGCTCGGCTGCACCTGGCCGCTTCCGGCGCGCGCCCTGCGCGAGTTCGCCGCGAGCGTGGACAGGCTCTACGTCGTCGAGGAGGCTTCGAGCTACCTCACGGAAAGCGTGGCGGCGCTCGGCATCGACGTTGCCGAGTTCCCGGCGCCCCTACCGCGCGACGGCGAGCTTTCCTGCGGGCTTGTCCGCGCTGCGCTCGGATACCCCGAGCCCTCCCACGCGCAAGCTCAGGCCGATGTTCCCGCCCGTCCGCCCGCGCTCTGCCCGGGCTGCCCGCACCGTCTTGTGTTTAAGGAACTCTCGCGGCTTCGCGCGATCGTCACCGGCGACATCGGATGCTACACGCTCGGCGCGCTGCCGCCGCTCTCGGCGATGGACACCTGCGTCGACATGGGTGCGTCGGTGTCGATGGCGCACGGCTTCGAGCTCGCGCTCGCGGGCACCGAGCACCGTCCCGTCGTCGCCGTCATCGGCGATTCCACGTTCGCGCATTCCGGCCTGTCGTCGCTGATTTCGACCGTGTACAACAAGGGCGCCGGCACCGTCTGCATCCTCGACAACCGCACGACCGCCATGACGGGCCGCCAGGGCAATCCCTTCAACGGCGAGACGCTCCAGCACCGCCCGTCGCGCGAGCTCGACATGGAGGGCGTGATCTCGGCGCTCGGCATCGAGGACGTGCGCACGGTGAACCCCAACGACGCGAAGGCGGTCCGCTCCGCGCTGCGCGACGCCACATCTGCCGCCGACACGCTTTCCGTCATCGTCTTTCGGAGCCCGTGCGTCCTGCTCGAACGCCACCGCGAAACGCCCTACGAGGTCGGCTCTGATTGCACGGCGTGCGGCGTATGCGCGACGCTCGGTTGCCCCGCCATCGCGAAGGCCGAGGGTACGGGCCAGGCCGTGATCGATCCCGACCTGTGCATCGGGTGCGGCCAGTGCGCACAGTACTGCGCACGAGGGTTTATCTCGCAGAACGAAAGGAGCCGCAAATGAGCAAGACCACGACGGTTCTTTTGTGCGGCGTCGGCGGGCAGGGCACCATCCTCGCCGCCGACCTGCTTGCCCGCGCCGCGATGGCCTCGGGGCTCGATGTGAAGGTGTCCGAGATCCACGGCATGGCGCAGCGCGGCGGCGCGGTCACGACGGTCGTCCGTTTCGGCGACGACGTGCAGTCCATGGTCGCCGATCTCGGCTGCGCCGACTGCGTCGTCTCCTTCGAGACGACCGAAGCGCTCCGCAACCTGCCGTACCTGAAGGAAGGTGGCAGCCTCTTCGTGAACGACGAGGCCATAAAGCCGCTTCCCGTCGCGACGGGGCGCGCTTCCATGCCGGAAAATGCCCGCGGACGTCTCGCCGATCTGGGAGCCGTGCTCATCCCCGCAACCGAGCTCGCCCGCTCGGCGGGAACCCCGAAGGCCGCGAACGTCGTGCTGCTCGGCGCGCTTTCCCGTGCGCTCGGGTTCGAAGGCGACGTGTGGCAACGCGTCATCGAAGAGCGCGTGCCCGAGAAGTACCTCGACGTGAACCGCCGTGCGTTTGCGCTCGGCGCCTCGTTCACGCCCGAAAACGAGTAAGGAGCCCTCATGAGCGTATCGCAGATCAGCGTATTCATCGAAAGCGAGCCGGGGCACCTTGTCCGCGTGCTCGATTCCTTCGTCGAGGCCGGCATCAA
>CAKTSW010000163.1 GCA_934613165.1 uncultured Ellagibacter sp. | reverse complement strand
ACTACGAGGTCCTGAAGTACCAAACGAACGACGCGGACCTTGCCGAGCAGGTTGTGTCCGAGGTCCAGGAGGCCATCCAGAACAAGCAGTATTACATGAGGATCCTCACCTTCAACCGCAGCGAGGAAGGCGAGATGGTCCAAAAGGATTACGTCGTGTTCCTCTGGCCGATCGACGACGGGGAGTACTACCTTTCCGGCGTTTCCAGCGTGGACGTGCTGCAAAGCGAGAGAATCAGCGTGTTGCACACCATCGATCTGATGGTCCTTCTGATCGGCGGCATCAGCGCGGCGATTCTGCTCATGCTCGGCGTTTTCTTCGGCATCTTCCTGTCCGAAAGCAAGAAGCGCGCGGCGATCCAGCAGAAGCACAACGAGGAATTGGACGAGGCGCTGCATATCGCGAAGGCCGCGAACGAGTCCAAGAGCAACTTTCTTTCCAACATGTCGCACGATATCCGCACGCCCATGAACGCCATCATCGGCTTCACGACGCTGATGGGCAAAGAGGCGGACGACCCCGCCCGGGTGCGCGAATACACGAAGAAGATTTCCGGCGCCGGGGACTACCTGCTCAGCCTTATCAACGACGTGCTCGATATGAGCAAGATCGAAAGCGGTAAGACCACCCTCAACGTGTCGCGGTTCTCCCTTCGGGAACTCGTGGGCGAGACGGAGTCCATCATCCGGATGCAGACGGACGCCAAGCACCAGCAGTTCACCGTCGCCATCGCGGATGTCGTTCACGAGAACCTGATGGGCGACAAGCTGCGCATCAGGCAGATCCTTCTGAACCTGCTCAGCAACGCGCAGAAGTACACGCCCGCGGGCGGGAGGATCGAGCTTTCCATCGAAGGCGCCCCTCAGGAGAAAAGGGACATTCAGAAGCTTCGCATCGCCGTGGCGGACACGGGATTCGGCATGGACTCCGAGTACAGCAAGACGATCTTCGACCCGTTCACCCGCTTGGACAACAGCATGACCGGCAAGATCCAGGGCACGGGCTTGGGGCTTGCCATCACCAAGAACATCGTCGACTTGATGGGCGGCACGATCTCGGTCGCAAGCGCGCCGGGCGAGGGCAGCACCTTCACCGTCGAGCTCGAGCTGCCGGCGGCCGACGATGCGGCGCTTCTGCCGTGCGACGCGGGCGGCGCCGGGGAAGAGGACGCGTTCGCGCTCGGCGGCCTGCGCGTTCTCGCCGCCGAGGACAACGAGCTCAACGCCGAGATCCTAGTCGAGCTTCTGGCCATGGAAAACGTTTCCTGCAAGGTCTGCGAAGACGGGCGGGCAGTCGTGGACGCGTTTGTGGGCTCTGCCCCGGGCACCTACGATTTGATCCTCATGGACGTCCAGATGCCCGTCATGAACGGCTACGAGGCGACGCGCGCGATCCGCGGCGGCTCCCATCCGGACGCCGAGAGCATCCCCATCATCGCCATGACCGCCAACGCGTTCGCCGAGGACGTGCTCGACGCGCTGCAGGCGGGCATGGACGGCCATATCGCGAAGCCGGTCGACATGGCGGTGCTGAGAAAAACAGTCGGTTCGGTATTGAAAGAGAAAGAAAGGCATCATACATGAAATGGAAACCCTCCCCTAAGCGCGCCATCGCGCTTTCCCTGTCGGCCCTGATGCTGTTCCCCGTTGCGGGATGCGCGAGCAACGAGCCTGCGCAGGAAGCGCGAACCGGGCAGGTGGAAGACCAGTCGGCGACCACCGACATCCAGTTCTTCTCGTCGTCGACGATCATCCCGGACGACATCGATTGGCAGCAGTCCGCGAGCGGGCAGTGCTTCTCCTACGCGAAAACGCTCATCCCCGATTTGAACTTCACGTTCCAGAACTTCGCGGCCGACGGCGCTTCGATGACCTACGACGAGGCGTGCGTGGAACGCATTCAGAACAACGCCGGCGACGACATCATCCTCGCCAATTCCGACGTGATCATGAACATGGGGCGCGCGGGGCTTCTGGCCGACCTTTCCGATGTCGAGGGCGTCGATGCGCTGACGCCGGCGGTTCGCGCGAGCCTGACCGTCGACGGCAAGCTCGTCGCGTTCCCGTGGGAATACGTCGCTTACGGGCTTGTGGTCAACAACGACATCCTGAAGGAGCACGGCCTTTCCATGCCGAACACCACCGAGGAGTTCCTCGCGTGCTGCGAGAAGCTCAAAGCCGACGGCATGGAAACGCCGCTGGCCGCGAACCGCTGGTGGCTCGAGTGCTTCGTGCTGACGCAGGGCTTCGCGGACTTCTACCAGTCCGACAACATGGACCAGTTGGTGTCCGACCTGAACGACGGCACGACGAAGATGAGCGAGTATATGCGTCCCGGCTTCGAGTTCTTGAAGACCTGCATCGACAAGGGCTACATCAATGCGTCTCAGGCGCTCGAATACGAGGCGTTCATGGAGCGCGACGCGTTTCTGGGCGGCGAGTCCGCGTTCATGGTCAGCTTCACCGGCGCGGTGACCGGCGAAGGCCGTAAGCTCAACAACTACGACTTCGACCTTCACGTGACGGGGCTCCCCACCAAAGACGGGCAGGTGGCGCTCACGAGCGCTACGGGCATGGTCGTCCCTGCGAACGACGACAAGCTCGACGACACCAAGCGCGCGATCGCGGCGCTCGGTTCGGCTGAAAGCGTCCGTCTGTACTGCGAGAAGGGCGGCAACTTCCCCAGCCGTTCCGACGTGACGACGTCCATGCTGGAAAAGCCAGCGGTCGCCGACTTCGTGGACGACATCGACGCCAACCGCGCGGTCGCCGCCACCAACCCCTCCATCAACATGGAGTTGTGGGGCAACACCTGCAACGTCGTGCGCGATCTTCTGGCCGGCGCTTCGGTTGACGAGTGCATGGCGACGATCGACCAGCTGCAGGCCGAAGCCAACGCCTCGGCTGCCAAGTAGCGGACGTAGTCCGGGCTCGGACGCTTTCGGGCCTTCGAGTCTCGGGGCCTGTCGCGCGGCGACGGGACTCGGGGCTGGCTGGTCGTCGGTGCCGTTGCCATTGTGCTGCGGCGGGCTTCGCGGCGTGCTTTCCGACCCATGGCGCGTTGATTGATCTTGCGCGCGGCGGGGCGGCTTCGGCCGTGCGCGGTGACCTGCGTTGGCGAGGCCGCTACAGCTTCACGCTTGCGGGAGTGATGCAGTCGTAGCGCACGGCTTTGCCCGCGATGGAGTAGCTCGGCTTGATACCGGCGAGATAGGGCCCTTTCGCGGGGCGCTTCACCACGACTTTGCGCGGCTTCGCCCTGATGGCGGAAAGGAGCATCTCCTCCTCGTTCGCGCAGGGGCTTTCCAAACGGTGGATAAGCTGGAACTTCTTCTTGACCGCCGCGCTCTTGCGCCGCTCGGGAAACATCGGGTCGAGGTAGATCACGTCGGGCGCCTGCGCGCGGACAGGGGCGGTTGCCGAGACGCCGCCGCTCTCGCTGCCCGTGCACCCGTCCGCCTTCGCCAGCTCCTCCATGGCACGCACGCTGTCCTTCTCGAAAAGCTCCATCCGGCAAGCGATGCCCGCAAGCGACGGATCCGCCTGCGCGCGCGCGAGCGCGTCGCGCAAAAGCGCCGCGATCGCCGGGTCCGATTCGTACAGGCGCACCTGAAAACCTGCGGCCGCCAGCAGAAACGAGTCCTCGCCGAGCCCGGCCGTGGCGTCGATGGCGACGGGGCTCGCGACGCCCTTCACCTTCGCCGCGCGCACCAGCAGCTCGCGCTCGAGCCTGCCGGGGCGCACCCGCGGAAGCATCCGGGCGAAATCGCCGCGGACCTCCATGCCGCAGCCCACAAGCGTCAGGCCCTCTGGGTGCCGAACGAGCTCGACGCTCTTCGCGGCATCGCCGTCCGATGGGTTTTCCCGTATCTCCACTGCGCTTCCTCCTGTTCCGCGCGAAGGCCTTCTCGCGCCTCGCCGACCGTCATTGTACCAATCGCGTCCCCCTTCGCGCTCCCCCCCCCGCATCCCCGAAGAGCGACCGCGCGGGATAATCCTTTCGTGCGGCGCTCTTCGCGCGAGTACAATAGGCGGTAACGAAAGCGTGAAGCGCCCGATCCCACCTGTCAAGGAGGAATACCCCATGGATGCAACCGAAAAGCGCTATCTCGAGCTTCTTTCCCGCTCGTTTCCCACCGTCGCCGCCGCGTCGGCCGAGATCATCAACCTGTCGGCCATCCTGAACCTGCCGAAGGCGACCGAGTTCTTCGCGTCTGACATACACGGCGAGTACGAGGCGTTCTCGCACATCCTGCGCAACGGCTCGGGGTCCATCCGCCTGAAGATCGACGATGCGTTCGGCGACACGCTGCCCGAAAGCGAGAAGCGTGCGCTCGCCACGCTCATCTACTACCCACGTGAGAAGGCGAAGCTCACGTTGTCCCAGGTGGAAGACGCGAACGCCTGGTATGCCGTCACTGTTCCGCGCCTCGTTGAGGTATGCAAGCGCGCCGCGCGCAAGTACACGCGCTCGAAGGTGCGCCGCGCTCTGCCGCGAGAGTTCGCCTACATCATCGA
>CAKTSW010000162.1 GCA_934613165.1 uncultured Ellagibacter sp. | reverse complement strand
TACCGCAAGGGCGAAGAGGAATGCCCGCTTACGCTGAACATCCCCATGGTGAGCGCCATCATGGCCGCCGTTTCCGATGACAACATGGCCGTGGCTCTCGCCACCGAAGGCGGCCTGTCGTTCATCTACGGCAACCAGACCATCGAGCAGGAAGCCGCCATGGTCGCGCGCGTGAAGAACTACAAGGCCGGCTTCGTCGAATCCGACGCCAACCTTTCTCCCGAAACGACGCTCGACGAGGTCGTGGCATTGAAGGAAAAGACCGGGCATTCCACCATGCCCGTCACCGACGACGGCACGGCCCACGGCAAGCTGCTCGGCGTGGTGACCGAGCGCGACTACCGCCTGTCCCGCATGACCGGCGACGAGAAGGTCTCCGAGTTCATGACGCCGCGCGAGAAGCTCATCGTCGCGCCGGCCGACACTTCGCTCAAGGTCGCCAACGACATCATCTGGGACCACAAGCTCAACTCGCTGCCGCTCGTCAACGACGACGACACGCTTGCCTACATGGTCTTCCGCAAGGACTACGACTCCCACAAGTCCAACCCGCTCGAAATGCTCGACGAGCACAAGCGCTACATGGTCGGCGCGGGCATCAACTCGCGCGACTATGCCGAGCGCGTTCCGGCCCTGGTCGAGGCGGGCGTCGACGTGCTCTGCATCGACTCTTCGGAGGGCTATTCCGACTGGCAGAAGATGACGATCGAATGGGTGCGCGAGCACTACGGCGACTCGGTGAAGATCGGCGCCGGCAACGTGGTCGACGGCGAGGGCTTCCGCTTCTTGGCCGAGGCGGGCGCGGACTTCGTGAAAATCGGCATCGGCGGCGGCTCCATCTGCATCACGCGCGAGACGAAGGGCATCGGCCGCGGCCAGGCAACAGCCACGATCGAGGTCGCCAAGGCGCGCGACGAGTACTTCCGCGAGACCGGCATCTACGTGCCGATCTGCTCCGACGGCGGCATCGTATACGATCACCACATCTCGCTCGCGCTCGCCATGGGCGCCGACTTCGTCATGCTCGGCCGCTACTTCGCCCGCTTCGACGAGTCCCCGTCGGCCAAGGTCATGGTGAACGGCACGTACATGAAGGAATACTGGGGCGAAGGCTCGGCTCGCGCCCGCAACTGGGGCCGCTACGATCTGGGCGGCAAGAAGTCGCTTAGTTTCGAGGAAGGCGTCGACTCCTACGTTCCCTACGCCGGCCCTCTCAAGGACAACATCGCCGTCACGTTGCTCAAGATCAAGTCGACTATGTGCAACTGCGGTGCGCTCACCATCCCGGAATTCCAGGACAAGGCGAAGCTCACCGTCATCAGCTCCACGTCGATCGTCGAAGGCGGCGCGCACGACGTGCTCCTGAAGGACAAGGCGCCCTACGCCTCCAACATGCGCTAACGTTCGCTTCCTGTACGCAAAGAGATGAAGAAAGCGGCCTTTAAGGGCCGCTTTCTTTGCGTCATGGCGGGAAAACGGCCGAGGGTGGTGACTTTTCCGGGGTTGTGCGAAAGGCGGACGCGCTCTTTGTCGCTTTCGTACTGGTTTTCGACGGGGGCAATGCGTGTTTGCCCAGGTCGGCGCGTTTCTCGACTTGAAGCGCCTTCCTTGCCCGAGCTCCTCTTTCGCACAACCCCGGAAAAGTCACCGCAAAGGTGCCCGAACATGCCACGGGGCGTGCAATGCGGCTTTCGAGGCCTCGATTGGAGTCTACTGCGCAGCGTGGCTTTCGGGGACCCCGCTCGGGGCCTATCGTGCGATGAGCTTTTCGGCGAGCCCCGCCCAGGTCACGTTCTCGAGCCCCCTGAACGCTTCGGCGCGCGGTGCGGGCGCGGCGACGGCTTCGTCTATGGCTGCGGCCAGGCGGGCCTCGAAGGCGGGCAGGTCGGCCGCGACGGGCTCGTCGACGCTTTCCATGCGGGGCGGCTCGACATACCAAACGGGCGCTGCGGGAATGTTCGCTTCGATCCAGGGGCGGATGCCCGGCAGGTCGGTGACGATCGCCTTGCAACCGCAGGCGAGCGCCTCGATCACCACCAGGGGGAGCCCTTCGAAGAACGAGGGGAGGACGAACACGTCCGACGCTCGGTAGAATTCGGCGAGGCGGTGCTGGTCGACCTTGCCGGGGGAGTCGAACCGATAGCGCGACTTATCTGCGCGCGCTGTGAGCTCGTTATATTCTGCTTCGTCGTTGTGCCCGCCGACCAGGCAGAACTCGATTTCCTCAGGGGGCGTTCGAAGCAGGTCGGTGCATGCGATCAGGCAGCCGATTCCCTTCTTGCGCCATATCTTGCCCGCGTACGCCACGCGGGCGGGGCTGCCTTCGCGCGGCGTGGTACGCCCCTGCGAGCTGAAGAGCGCGTCGTTGTAGCCCGATCCCACCACGCGCACGCACGCCTCGTCGACGCCGTACGTTTCGACGATCTCGCGCTTCTGCGCATCGTGCAGCGCGAAGATGCGGTCGAGGGCGCGGACGCGCCCGACGATGAAGTCCCGCTCAAGGGAGTGCTTTCCCATTTGGCGCAGGTCGGTGCTGTGGCAGATGCCGCGAATGCTCGGGCATGCGCACCCGCGTTCGGCGGCGAGTGCATGCAACGTTTCCGCCGCCTGGGCGGATACGAGGTACAGGTGATGGGTGAGCACGACGTCGGGCAGCTTGCCCTGGCACACATTCCTTATGGCCTTGTCGAAGGCGCGCTTGAATCGGCGGACCATGTCAGGCGTCATGTCGCGGTAGCGGGTTGCCGTATACGGCATCTGGTCGCTCATCCCGCATACGGGGAAGGGAAGCTCGTCGGTTCGGAAACGCACGGGGTGGAAATCGACGCCGCCGGGCACATCGGGTGCGTCGTCGCGGTCGATGCCTGCGATGAGTGAAACCTCGTGTCCCGCCCGTATAAGGCCGCGCACCGTTTCCGCAACGTAGACGCCGCTTCCCGTGCTATCGGGCTTTTGCGCGGTGATGACCAGGATGTTCATGGGGCATCTCCTCTTCGGTCGAAGCCGGTTCAGCGCTTGCGCCCGCCGCGCCTTCGTGCAGCGGGCACCTCGGTCGCTTACGCCTCGGCCACGTACTGCTCGATCAGGCGGCGCAGCTCGTCGATGCCGGTTCCGCTTGCCGACGAGGTTACGATGAACGGGATGTCCTTCGGAAGGTCGAGCTTCTTGCGGATTGCCGCCGCTTGGCGCATCGAGGCCTGCTTGGACAGCTTGTCCGCCTTCGTGAGCGCGATGGCGAACGGGAAGTCGTTTTCCCAGAGGAACTTCGCCATGTGGACGTCGAGGGCGGAAGGGTCGTGGCGGATGTCGATGAGCGAAACGACCAGGGCGAATCGGCGATCTTGGTTGAAGTAGCCCTCGATCAGCTCGGACCAGCGGCCCTTTTCCGATTTGGCCACTTTCGCGTATCCGTACCCGGGCAAATCGACGAAATCGACGCCGTCGACGTCGTAGAAGTTGATGGTCGCGGTTTTGCCCGGCGTTTGAGACACCTTGGCAAGCCCCTTGCGGAACATGATCTTGTTGAGGATCGACGACTTCCCCACGTTCGACCGCCCGGCGAAGGAAACCTCGGGGCGGGATGATTCGGGGAGCTGAGACGAGGTTCCATAAGCCGCTTTGAACGATGCGATATGGTAATTCATGGATGGTTCGCCTTTCTTGTCATTTGCGCACATGGTACCAGATGGCAAGCTGATTCGTCTGGCGGCGCGGCGGGCGGCGGCGCGACTTGTGTATAATTGCGTCGGTCTGATATCAACGGAAACGAGCCTTGGGGAAAGCTGCGATTGGTTCGATGGTTGTTTACTCGCTCTGCATAGTCGAAGACGACGAGACGTGTGCCCGCACGCTCACGTCGATGATAGAGGATTCCCCGTTCGCGGGCTCGTTTTCCCTCGCGGTGTTCGACGGGCGCCCCGCGCTTGAGGGCTACCTCGCGGCGGGCGGCTCCGTCGACGTTCTCGTTACCGACATCAACTTGGGAAGCGACGGTGCCGACGGCATCGAGTTGGTGAGGGACCTTTTCCCCGACGGGACGAAAACCCAGGTCATCTACGTTACCGGGTACATCGAGTACTGCACGCCCGTTTACGAGACGAAGCACACGTACTTCATCGCGAAGCCGGTGCGGCGAAGCTACCTCGACGACGCGCTGAGAAAATCGCTCGAGAACCTTGCCCAGGTCGAAGCCGGTGCGGCGGAGCCGGGCGAGGACCTGCCGGGCGAGGCGCAGCCGCAAAGCCCTTCCATCGTGCTCAAGGTGCGCGGCCGCTCCATCGTCGTCGCCTGCGATGACATCGAGTTCGTGGAAAGCGAGCGGCGCAAGGCCCGCTTCCACACGACGGAGGGCTCGATCGAGTCGTACTGCGCCCTCGCCGACGCGGCGGAATCGCTCCCCGGAACCTTCTTCCAGTGCCATAAGAGCTTCATCGTGAACATGGACAAGGTGGTCGAGATCGGCAAAGACGGCATCCTCATGAAATCGGGGGCCGTCGTTCCCGTCAGCCAGAAGCGCCGTCGCCTTGCGAAGGAAGTGCTGCTC
>CAKTSW010000161.1 GCA_934613165.1 uncultured Ellagibacter sp. | reverse complement strand
GAAGACGACATGGCGGCCGCGTCGCGCGAGATGGACTTCGAGCGGGCGGCGAGCCTGCGCGACCAGGTGGTAAAGCTGAAAGCCCAGGTAGAAGGATCGAGCGAGGACGACGTGCTGAAGGAGTTGAAGAAGACGGCGCGCAAGGGTAGCGCGTTCGGCAACCGGAAGAACTCCGCTTACGGGTCGAGCCGCAGGAGCTAGGTGTTGCAGGGGCGCCCCGTCGGCTTGCCGGCTGCGGGCACGCCGCTTTCGGCAGGGGCCCGATCCGCAGACTTGTTGCTCGCGGGCGCGTCGTCTTCGGCAAGGGCTCGCGCTCTTGTTCGAAGCGCGTTAGAGTCCGCGCTTTCGGTAACATGCGAGTGCGAGAGCGTAGCTTGCCGCGTAAACGACCAGAACGATCGCAAGCAGCGCGAAAAACGCGAGGGCTGAGTTGACAGGCGATGCAAAAACGTTTTCCACCATAGCTTCGATCGCTTGCGATTCGCCCGACCCGCCTACGAGGGCTATGCTGAAAACGAGCACGAGAGCTGCGATTGCAGGAACGAACCGAATCGCTTTGGTCATGCCGTATTTCGCGATGCCGGGAAGAATGACTGCAAGCACGACAAGCCCGGTTGCTGCCCCGATGCAGGGAGCGGCGAAGGCGGGAATCGCTGCGAGGTCGTCGGTGAGCTGGCCCGCATTGGGAAGAGTCGGCATTGCAAGCGACGCCCCTATCGTAAGAGCGTAGATTGCAAGCCCCATCACGATGCCTACAACGGCGAGAATGGCGCACATTGCGTATCTACCTGCGATGATGTCGTTTCGTGAGAGCGGTAGCGCTAAGCGGAATCGCTCCCATCCGCCCTTTTCGTCGACGGTGAAGAGGGAGAACCCGAGTATAAGGGGGATGGCTGCGGCAACGGCGGTCGGCATGGTGTACGGATTCCCGATGAAGAACGAAACGATGATTCCGATGGGAATCGTCACGATCGCCTCCTGCGCGAGATACTTGCCTGCCAGAACGAAATCGAGCGAGATCATTGCCCTCATTGCGCGGCTCCTTTCAGCATGAAGTGCATGAACGATTCGACGTCCGCCGCCTCCACGGGAACGGCGGGAAACGCTTCGGCGAAGGCGAAGCGATCGGGCACGAGGATTCGCGTGACGTGCGCATCGCGTTCGATGCGAAGGCCGCTTTGGCCGAACGCGTCGCTTCCAATCACCGCGTCGGCATCTGCCTTGCGGCAGAGCGCGATTCCCGCTTGGCTTATCGCGTCTGCATCGACGTCGAACGCCATGCTACCCGCATCGATGCAGACGATTCGGTCGGCGACCTTGTCGAGATCGCTCGTGATGTGGCTCGACATGAGCACAGCCCGCGTTTCGTCTTCGGCGACGAATTCGCGCAGCATGTCGAGCACCTCGTCCCGGGCGATGGGGTCAAGCCCCGCCGTCGCTTCGTCCAAAACGAGCAATCGCGGGCTGTGGGCAAGCGCGCAGGCGAGCGAAAGCTTCATCCCCATGCCGCGCGATAAATCTTTCACCAGCCCTTTCAAGGGCAGATCGAACTCACGCACGAGGTTTTGGAATGCCGTGTCGCTCCAATTCGCATAGACGCGCCGCATCGCCTGTGCGACGTTTTTCACGCGGTATTCGTCGGGGAACGAGCACGAGTCGAAAACGACGCCGACGTCCTGCTTCAGTTGGGCGAGGTGTTTCTCGGGCATGCCGACGACCTCCTCCCCGAAAAGCGCGATGCTGCCGCCGTCGGGGAGGGTGATTCCGAGAGCGGATTTGATGGTCGTCGTTTTGCCGGCTCCGTTCGACCCGACGATCCCGACGATGGTTCCCTCCTCGACGGCGAACGACACGTCGTGCAGGGAAAACGACTCGAAGCTTTTCTCGAGCTTGTCGATGCGCAGGATAGGGGTCGGCGCGGCGGGGGAGGGGTGCGGCGCCGACGGTTTTGAAAGTGTGTTCATGGGCGAACCCTTCGGTTGCGATGCGGGCTGTCGACGGTGGTCGCTATTCTGCGAGCGCATCGAGCATCTCGTGCAAGTCGGCGTTGTCGATTCCGGCGCTCTTCGCCTCGTCGAGGGCCTGGGCGAGGAATCCCTCGATGCGCTTTAGGCACTCTTCGCGCAGAAGCTCGGTGTTGCCGCCGGCGACGAAGCTGCCTTTGCCTTGGCGCGTCTCGATGAACCCCGAAGCTTCGAGGTCGGCATAGGCGCGTTTCGTGGTGATGACGCTTACGCGCAGGTCGTTGGCGAGCGCCCGGATCGAAGGGAGCTGGTCGCCCGTCGCAAGCTCGCCGGACATGACGAGACCCTTGATTTGGCTCGCGATCTGGTCGTATATCGGCTTGCTCACGGCGTTCGAGATGATGATGTCCACGTCGGATGATCCGCTTTCGCATTGATTGTCGGATAGGAAGCCGCCCATCCGCCGCGTCCGGCGCATGGGTGGCAACGGGCCGCCTCAGCTGAAGGCGCTGTGCACAGTGTATATACCCGATATACACACTATAAACAGCGAAATCGTGCTCTGTCAAGAAGGTTTCGGCTATCCGATTCGCATCGTGTGCTGCTCCGGATGCCTCAACGTGGCGAAGCGTCCGCCGCGCGTCGTTTACAGCTCGTCGGTGTCGAGCCAAACGGTGAAGGGGCCTTCGTTCACGAGAGACACCTGCATCATGGCACCGAATTTCCCCGTCTCAACTCGGCTGGTATCCTGGCGCGCCCGCGCGACGAACGCTTCGTAGAGTTGGTTGGCCTTGGGCGGCCGGGCGGCATCGGTGAACGAGGGGCGGTTTCCCTTCTTGCAGCTGGCGTATAAGGTGAACTGCGAAACGACGAGCACGCTTCCGCCCACGTCGGAAAGCGACAGGTTGGTTTTGCCGTTTTCGTCCTCGAAGATGCGAAGGCGGGAGATCTTGTTCCAGAGCTTTTCCACCTGGGCCTCGGTGTCGTCAACCCCGACGCCGAGCAGGATGAGCATGCCGCGATCGATCGATCCGATCGTTTCGCCTTCGACGTCGACGTGCGCGTTCGTGACGCATTGGATGAGTGCTCGCATGCGGGGCTCCTTCGCTTTCGAATAGTGAACGACAAGTGTACTACGACTGCGCGTACGCAGATCTTTCCGTCGAAAAAAGAAACATTTGTACGAATATGCGATTCACGATATACTGACTGGCAAGAGAAAACGCAGGCGGCGATGCTCCCATGTCGACGGCGCCGACCTGCGCGCTTGTGGCCGCTCTAAGGAAAGGGTGCTCGATGATCGACGAGATCCACGTTCAAAACCTTGCGCTCATTCGCGACGCGTCGTTTTCGCCGTCGCGCGGTCTTACCGTGCTCACCGGCGAGACGGGGGCGGGCAAGACGGCGCTCCTTTCCGCCTGCAAGCTTTTGGTGGGGGAACGTGCCGACAAGAGCGTGGTTCGCGAGGGATCGGACGGGCTTTCCGTCGAGGGGCGCTTCTTCCTTGACTCGATGGCGTGCGATTCCGAAGACGTCGACGGGGACGGTGGGGAAGTGGTCGTGAGCCGTCGCATCGGCGCCGACGGCCGCTCTCGCGCTTCCGTGAACGGGCATATGGCCAGCGCGAAGGAAATCGCCCGTATCATTTCGCCTTCGCTCGATCTGTGCGGTCAGCACGAGCATCAAACGCTCATGCGGCAGGCGTCGCACGTCGAGATGCTCGACGCCTGGGCGAAGGACGACATCGCGGTCGCGCATCATGCGTACGCGGAGGCGTTCGACGCTGCGGCGCGTGCCCATGCCGAACTCGAACGGGTGCGCACCGCGGGCGAGGCTTCCTCGGCGAAGCTCGAGGAGGCACGCTTCACGCTGCAGCGCATCGACGCGGTGGGGGTCGAAGACGAAGGCGAATACGACGCCTTGGCCGAACGGCTCGAACGTGCCGAGCATTCCGAGTCGCTCGTGACGGCCGCGAACACTGCCTACGAGGCGCTTTCGGGCGATGGGGGCGCAATCGACGCGCTCGACGCTGCGGCGAGCGCGCTTGAAGACGCTTCCCGCCACGACCAGGCGCTCGGCGATCTGGCGTCGTCGCTGCGGGAAGCGGGCTACGTGCTCGAAGACGTTTCCCGCGAGGCGCTCGGCTACCGCGATTCCGTCGATTTCGACGGCGGCGCGCTCGAAGAGGCGCAGGAGCGCATGGCGGCGCTGCAGGGGCTTTTGCGCTCGTTCGGGCCGCGCATGTCCGACATCCTGGAAAAGCGTGCGGAGGCGGCGGAGCTCGTGTCGCTCGTCGACGACGCCGAGGCGCGGGAGCGTGCGGCGAAACGCGCGTGCGACCAGGCCGAAGAAGAATTGGCGAAGGCTGCGGCAGCGCTTTCCGAAGCGCGGTCCAAGGCGGCCCCGGCGTTTGCAGATGCGGTGTCGAAGGTCATGTCGCGCTTGGAAATGGGAAGCGCCCGCCTTGACGTGGAGATAACCGACCTGCCGCGGAAGAACTGGACGAAAACGGGTCCCCATCGGGTCGAGTTCATGTTCCGCCCAGGCGCCGGCATGCAGCCGCGCCCGCTTGCGCGCATCGCGTCGGGCGGCGAGG
>CAKTSW010000160.1 GCA_934613165.1 uncultured Ellagibacter sp. | reverse complement strand
TTCCGCCCCGACCTGCCGCGCGAGATCGACCTGTACGAAGAGGTGCTGCGCCTGTACGGCATGGACAAGATCGAGGCGACGCTGCCGGGCGGCCGCGGGCGCTTCGGCACGGTCAGCCACGAGCAGCACGTGAAGAACGTCGTGAACGACACCCTGCGCGCAAGCGGCATGAACGAGACTATGACCTACTCCTTCGCCGAGCCGGGCGAGCTTGAGAAGCTGCGCCTGTCGACCGAGGGGCTCGGGCAGGCCGTCGAGCTTCTGAACCCCATGAACGCCGAGCAGTCGGTCATGCGCCAGAGCATCATCCCCGGGCTTCTGCGCTCGGTGGCGCACAACCAGAGCCGCGGCGTGAAGAACATCCAGCTCTACGAGATGGGTCGCGTCTTCTTCGCCCACGAGGGCAAGAAGAAGCCCAAGGAACGCGAGAAGCTCGCAGGCGTTCTGGCCGGCGCGGTGCACGACGCGGGGTGGAACGACGCGCCCGCGCCTTACGACTTCTTCGACGGCAAGGGCGCGATCGAGAACCTCGTGCGCGAGCTCGCCATCCCCAAGGTGCGCTTCAAGGCGCTCGCCGCCGACGAGGCGCCGCAGCTGCAGCCAGGCCGCGCGGCCGAGGTGCTTTCGGCCGGCACGAGCCTCGGTTGGGTGGGCGAGCTCCATCCGCTCGCCGTGGCCGCTTACGACGCCGAGGCACCCGTCGTCGCCTTCGAGCTCGACCTCGAGTCGCTCGAGAAGTGCGCGCGCCCGGCACGCGACTACGTGGACGTGCCCACGTTCCCGGCGGTATCGATGGACGTCGCCTTCGTGGTCGACGAGGACGTCACCCACGAGCGCCTCATGCAGTGCATGACGTCCGCGGGCGGGAAGTTCCTGGAAGACGCCCGCCTGTTCGACGTGTACCGCGACGAGAAGCGCCTCGGCGCGAACAAGAAGTCGATGGCCTACGCGCTCACGTATCGTGCTGCCGACCGAACGCTCACAAGCGAGGAAGTCGAAAAGGCGCACGAGCGCATGGTGAAGAAGGTGTGCGGCGCGACCGGCGCCGAGGTGCGCGGCTAGCGGCCGAGCCTTATGGGAAGGAAACGGCGCGTGGGCGGCTTTGGGCCTCCCGCGTGCCGCCCCCCGCGTCACCGCAAAAAAAGACCCCCGAGATGTGGCGGCATCTCGGGGGTTTCTGTGTTTCAGACCACCTGCATTATATGACGCAATCCACTACTGGTCAACAACCAATTTAGCAGAGTAAAGCGATGCGCCTAGATGGCGAACGAGAGCCCGTCGTGGGCGGCCTCGACGCGGCCGTCGTACTGCTTCAGGTACTCTTCCAACTCGACCAGGGTGATGGGCTCGTCGTAGTGCATGCACAGATGCGTCAGGTAGATCTTGCCCGCGTCGAGCGTAAGCCCTTCCTCGATGCACTCCTGCACGCTGTGGTGCGCGTCGGGCGACCAGTTCTTCTTCCAGAACGTTGCGTCCATCGCGAGGATGTCGATGCCCTGAAGCCTCTCGGCGGTCTCTGGCGGCAGCTTGCCGGTGTCGGAGGCGTAGAACATGCGCGTGTCGCCCGTCTCGATGAGATACCCGTACGTACCCACGGCGTGGCGGCAAGGAAGCGCCGTGTAACGCACGCCGTCGAACTCGTGGGTGTCGAAGGGGGTCAGCTCGTGCATGTCGAGCGCGTAGGTCATGTAGTGGAACTCCTGCGCCACGCCCGCGAGCGTGGCGGCGCTGCCGAAAGTGGGGATGGGCGTCTTCTGCTTCAGCTGCCCGAGGTACTCGAGTTCCAGAAGCCCGCCGACGTGGTCGGAATGGCAGTGGGTGTACAGCACCTCGTCGATTCGGCGCACATCTTCGCGAATGCACTGATGTCGCAGGTCAGGAGGGGTGTCGATGAAAAGCGTCTTCTCGCCTTTGATCATCGTCCCGCAGTCGCCGCGTCGCGCCCGCGGATCCCGCCTGGCTTCCTCGCACGCGGGGCAGTCGCAGAAAAACGACGGCACGCCGCACCCCGCTCCGGTGCCCATGAACGTAAAGGTATGGTTCTTCATAGAAATCTCTTTCACTCATTGCCGTACACCGTCGATTATAACCCGCTCGCCTTGCGGGCATGCGCCCGTTGACGTAACAGATGGTGCGGCATCGGGGGTGCAATGGCTATAATCCACCTTTGGAAGATTCGGTCGAATAGTTGAACGCGGAAAACTATGCATTCGCAACTGTGTTTTTTCGCGGTCGGCTTCGAACAATCGGCTAACGGCGGGTTGAAAAGGGGCTTTTCGGCCTCTCATACCACGAGGTGTATCCCAATCGTCTTTTCGAACCGAAAGGGCGATGCTCGCGCATGTGCGCTTCGGTACACTTCTCGCGTCAACGCGTCGGGGCGTGCCACGCGCTTTTCGGACAAGAGCACTGGCCCGCTTGCAAGACGGTTCGAACCGAATGGAAGTTTCTAAGTGTCTGTAGGACGAGAAGAAGAGGGGAAGGTAGATGGCTGATAAGGTCAGCATTTACGACGAGAACGGCGAACTCGCCGAAGGCGTCGAGCGCATCAGGACTCAGTGCTATTTCTGCCATGCCAACTGCGGTGTCCTTGCCTACGTCAAGGACGGCGATGTAATCAAGATCGAAGGCGATCCGGATTACTCCAACCAGGGTGGCCTGTGCTGCCGCGGCACGAGCGCGCTGTTGCACGTCAATCACCCCGCCCGCATCAACCACGCGCTCAAGCGCGCCGGTGAGAAGGGCGAGAACAAATGGGAGCAGATCCCGTACGATCAGGCGATCCAAGAGGTCGCTGAGCGCCTCAACCAGATCAAGGCCGAATCCGGCGCCGAGGCCGTGGCCTCTGCGGGCGGCACCACGCGTACCGACGACTGGGCTCGCCGCCGCTTCCTGAACCAGTTCGGCACGCCGAACGGTTTCCATAACGCGCTGCTTTGCTGGATTCCGACGTTCATGGCCGAAACGGTCGTCGCCGGCTGGTCCCCGTTCGAGACCGACCTCGGCGGCGCGAAGTGCCTCATCCTTTGGGGCATGAACCCGGGCGCGTCCTCGCTGCCCTCCATGCACGGCTACACCGACCTGCAGCTGGCCGGCATGAAGATCATCTACGTCGATCCGCGCTTCTCCGAAACCGCGTGCAAGGCCGACCTGTGGCTGCCGCTGCGCCCCGGTTCGGACACCGCGCTCTCGCTCGCGATGCTCAACGTCATCATCAACGAGTTCCTCTACGACTTCGAGTTCGTCGAGAACTGGTGCGACGGCTTCGAGGAGCTGCGTGAGCACATGCAGCCTTACACGCCGGAATGGGCGGCGTCCATCACCTGGCTCGACCCGGAGGACATCCGCAAGGCTGCTCGCATGTACGCCACCACCAAGCCCGGCTGCATCCAGTGGGGCTGCTCTTGGGACCAGTTCGGACCGGCGTCCGCGACCGGTTCCCAGGCCCGTCAGCTCATGCGCGCCATCACCGGCAACCTCGAGGTTCCCGGCGGCGACGGCATGCCCGGACCTGCCCTCAACTTCGTCACCGACGAAGAGCTCGAGCTCAACGAGCTGCTCCCCGAGGAGCAGAAGGCCAAGCAGATCGGCTCCGACAAGTACAAGCTGACCTCCTGGCCCGGCTACACCCTCATCTCCAACAACGCCAAGCGCACCTGGGGCAAGACCCTTCCCGCGGAGTGGTTCTGCGAGGCTCACGGCCCGAGCGTGTTCAAGGCGATCCTCACCGGCGAGCCGTACCAGATCCGCGCTCTCATCTGCAACGCGACCAACCCGGTGAACTCCTACGGCGACTCCAAGATGACGCTCGCCGCGCTGAAGAAGGTCGAGTTCCTCGTCACCGTCGATTACTGGATGACGCCCGCCGCCCTCTTCTCCGACTACGTGTTCCCGGCCGCCGGCGCGCTTGAGCGTCCGACCATCATCACCCACTACGGCGCGACCGACTCCGTCATGGGCGGCCGCCGCGCCATCCAGCCGAAGTTCGACCGTCACACCGACATGTCCTTCTGGCGCTCGCTCGGCCTGGCATGCGGCCAGGATCCGGCGAACTGGCCGTGGGAGACGGAAGAGGAAGTCTACTGGCACATCATCGAGCCTTTGGGCCTTCCGTGCACCGACTGGAACGACTTCGTCAACAACATCCGCATGTACTATCCGCCGCTGCACCAGAACAAGTACGTCACGCGCGGTGGCTTCTGGACGCCGACGGGCAAGATCGAGTGCAACTCCACGATCCTGCGCGAACTCGGCTACCCCGGCATGCCGACCTACCTGCCCTGCGCCGAGAACGAGATCGACAATCCCGAGCTCGCCGAAGAGTACCCGATCGTGCTCACCACGGGCGGCGGCTTCATGCCGTACCACCACTCCGAGCACTTCCAGATGCAGGGCATGCGCTTCCTGTACCCCGACCCGTACTACTCGATCAACCCCGAGCTCGCTGAGAAGCTCGGCATCGAGCACGGCGACTGGTGCTGGATCGAGACCCGCCGCGGCCGCATCAAGATGCGCGCGAACGTCGAGCCCGAGGTCGATCCTCGCGTCGTGTTCGTGCCGCGCGGCTGGTGGTTCCCCGAGCGCGACACCAAC
>CAKTSW010000159.1 GCA_934613165.1 uncultured Ellagibacter sp. | reverse complement strand
GTGCTACACCGTGCGCAACAATTCGAGCCTCGTCGCCTTCAAGGTGGGCTCGCTTCTCGATGACTACCATTTCCAGGTGGCGGCGTCGCACACCGATTCGCCAACGTTTAAGGTGAAGGCGGAAGGCGAGCTTGCGGGCCCTGTCGACACGCTGCGGCTGAACGTGGAAGTGTACGGCGGCGCGGTCGACTACACCTGGTTCGACCGTCCGCTCGGGCTTGCCGGGCGCGTCATGGTGCGCGACGGTGCCCGCATGGAAAGCCGCCTCTACGAAAGCGCCGGCGAGGTGGCGATCATCCCCAGCATGCCGCCGCACATCCAGCGCGACATCAACCAGGCGTTCGGGCCGAACCGCCAGGTCGACCTTTGCCCGGTCGTGTCGGCGGGGCTTTTGGGGAAAGGCTCGCTCGACGAGCGCATCGCACGTGAGCTCGGCGTGGACGCACGCGACATCCTCGCTCGCGACCTTTTCCTGGTGAACACGCAGAAGCCGAGCGTATGGGGATGGGAAAACGAGTTCGTCTCGGCGCCGAAGCTCGATGACCTTGCATGCGTCTACACATCGCTCGAGGCGTTTCTCGCCGCCGACAACTCCCATGACGTTTCGGTGCTCGCGTGCTTCGACAACGAGGAAGTCGGGTCGAACACCAAGCAGGGCGCCATGTCGACGTTTTTCGCCGATGCGCTCGCGCGCCTGAACGGCGCGCTCGGCCACAGCCCCGAGGACCTTCGCTGCGCGCTCGCGAAATCGATGCTCGTAAGCTGCGACAACGCGCATGCGGTGAACCCGAACCATCCCGAGAGGTACGACGAGGGCAACCGCGTCGCCTTGAACCGGGGAATCGTCGTGAAGGAAGCGGCCAACCAGAAGTACTGCACCGACGCGTTTTCCCGCGCGGCGTTTCTCGCCGTGTGCGACGATGCGGGCGTGCCGTACCAGACGTTCGCGAACCGCAGCGACATGCCCGGCGGGTCCACCTTGGGCAACCTGTCGAACATCCAGGCGAGCATGCACGGGGTCGACGTGGGAATCGCGCAGTTCGCCATGCACTCGAGCTTCGAAACCATGGGCACGCGCGATGTCGCCAACGCGATAAGGGCGCTCGCCGCTTTCTTCGAAGCCGATATCGCCATCGATGGAGCCGACGGCGCGACAATCGGGTAACGCCGCTTGCCGGTTTTCGGTGTTTTTGGGGGAGGGACGGCAAAACAAGCCTTCCGGGACGTCGCCGGCATTCATAGCGCTTTGGTAGGCTTCCTTGAGAATGAGGGACCTTGTCGACTGTTCGTTCTGGTAGAATAAGCGCATTTTCTGTGCAAGCATGAGGAATCGAGGTGCGCCATGATGCTGAAAAGCGACTACCGGGAAGCCCTCTACTATGCCGATGATCTTCATTATTCTTCGTTGAGGATTGATAAAGAGATTCAAACGTTGCTGTGCGAAAACCACGGCGTCGGCATCCTCGGCGGCTCGTTCGACGCCGGATTCCCCATCGTCCTCGTAAGCGACCTCGTGCTTCGCATGCTCGGATACGAATCCATCGAGGAATTCGAAGCGGCAACGGGCAGCCGGATGGACCAGCTCGTGTGCGGCGATTGCACGGAAGCCGAGTTCGCCGCGCTTTCCGGCGCACGCGAGATGCACCTCTGCTCGAAAACGGGCGAGCTGCGCGTCCGTATCTTCAAGCGCGACCTTACCGCGTCCGACGGCGGGCGGGTGTGGCTTGCGTCGGTGTGCGACACCGACGAGCTTTACCACGCGGTGAGCCTGGCCGACCGCATGGCCGTCGAGCAAAAGGAAAAAGAGGCGCGCTACGCCGCGAAGCTCGCCCTCGCCAACGAGGAGCTTGCACGGGCCAACGAGGAACTCGTCAGTGCGAACGCCGAGCTCGAGCGCCAGAAACGCGAGCTCGAACGCGCCGTCGAGGAAGCGCGCCTCGCGAACCTCTCCAAGACGGACTTCCTTCGCCGCATGAGCCACGACATCCGCACGCCCATCAACGGCATCCGCGGCATGGTCGAGATGGCGGGGCGCTTCGAGGGCGACGTCGACAAGCAGCGCGAATGCCGCGACAAGATCTGGGAGGCGTCGGGCTATTTGCTGTCGCTCGTGAACAGCGTCCTCGACATGAACAAGCTCGAAAGCGGCGGTACCACGCTCGACAGCACGCCGTTCGACGTGATCGCGCTTCTGCGCGAATCGAACTCCCTCGCTCAAATCCAGGCCGAGCGCCGCAACATCGGCTTCGCAGTCAACCGCTCGCTCGTCGACGTTGCGCATAAGCATCTCCTCGGCAGCCCCAAGCACCTCAAGCAGGTGCTCATGAACCTGGCGCAGAACGCAGTCCTCTACAACAAGGAAGGCGGCAGCGTCACCGTGTGGTGCAAGGAAATCGGCTGCAGCGACGACGTCGCGGTGCTGAAGTTCGCCTGCATCGACACGGGAATCGGCATGAGCGAGGAATTCCAGTCGCACGCCTTCGAGCCCTTCATGCAGGAGGAGCGCGACGACGCGCGCACCACGTACCGCGGGACGGGCCTTGGGCTCTCCATCGCGAAGGGGCTCGTCGAGCAGATGGGCGGCACCATCGACTTCACGAGCCATGAAGGCGAGGGCACGTCGTTCTTCGTGACAATCCCGTTCAAAATCGACTCCGACTTCGAGGAAGAGCCCGATCCGATCGCCGTCGAATCCGTCGACCTCGCGCCGATCCGGGTGCTGCTCGTCGAGGACAACGACATCAACCTCGAAATCGCCCAGTTCTTTCTGGAAGAACATGGGGCAGAGGTCGTTTGCGCCCGCAACGGCAAGCAGGCGGTCGATTTGTTCGCCGCGTCCGACTTGAACAGCTTCGATTTGGTGCTGATGGACATCATGATGCCGGTCATGAACGGGTACGAGGCCACGCAGGCCATTCGCGCGATGGAGCGCTCCGACGCGGCGACGGTCCCCATCTTCGCGCTCACCGCGAACGCGTTCTCCGAGGACGTGCGCCACAGCCTCGACGCCGGCATGAACGAGCATCTCTCGAAGCCGCTCAGCACCGAGAAGCTCATCCTCACGATCGCCCGCTACGTCATGAAATAGCGCGGACGCGCCTTGTCCGCCTCCCTCAAAGCCCTCTTCTGCAGGTTCGCCGTCTGCGGAAGGGGGCTTTTCGCGTGCGGGGGACGCCCTTCCTGCTTCAGGGCATGAAAAAAACCGCAGCCCACGTTTCGCGAGCTGCGGTTTTTGCTGAGTGCGAGCGCGGCATGGCCGCGTGCTCTTTCGATTTACACCTCGAGGTGCTTGAACGCCTCGGGGACTTCCTTGTAGCCCTTCGACTTCACCGCGCCGATGACAAGGCCGATGATGAGCCACACGATGCCGACGATGTAGGTCATCGTCTCGAAGCCGGTGAACACGTACACCAAGATGGCGATGCCGATCCACGGGCAGATGAGGTACTTCACGATATCGCCGAAGGTGTTGCGCTTCTTCTCGCGGATGAAGAAGAACAGGAACACCGCGAAGTTCAGCAGGATGAACGAGGCGAGCGCGCCGAAGTTCACGAGGCCCGCGAGCTCGGTCATCTTGTCGCCCATGGGGATGGACAGGCACAGCGTGACGACGGCCAGGAACACTGCCGAGAACCACGGGGTCTTGTACTTCGGATGCACCTTGCCGAACGCGCGCGGGATAACGCCGTCGCGGCCCATGGAATACAGAAGACGCGAGGAGGCCATCTGCGCGTTCATGATGTTCGCGATGCCGATCGCCACGATGTTGATGACGAGCATGATCTTGTAGAAGACCGGGCCGCCGACCAGAAGGACGGAATCGAAGAAGCCCATGTCGGGGTCGGTATTGGCCCAGTCGGGCTGCACGATGGCGGCGATGTAAGTCTGCGCGACGAACACGACGATGATGGCGCACAGCGCGATCAGGATGCCGCGGCCGATGTTCTTTTCCGGCTCGCGGGTTTCCTCGGCAAGCGTGGACATGCCGTCGAAGCCGAGGAACGACAGCGCCGCGAGCGAGATGCCGGAAGCGATGAAGTGCGCGTCGACCTGGCCTTCCTGGTAGATCGGGTCGAGGACGAAGCCGCCGGCGCCGCCGCCGCCCAAAACGAAGTTGCAGCCGAGCGCGATGAACGCGATGACGGCCACGACTTCGATGACGAAGATGACCCAGTCGACGCCGCGGCTCATCGAGATGCCGCGGATGTTCACGAACGT
Organism: uncultured Ellagibacter sp.; assembly: GCA_934613165.1. Lineage (GTDB taxonomy): Bacteria > Actinomycetota > Coriobacteriia > Coriobacteriales > Eggerthellaceae > Ellagibacter. Next base: position 424 of record CAKTSW010000159.1, on the reverse strand, counting down.
GTTGAACGCGATGAACACGATGGCCCACAGCCACGCCGGGCTATTGGGGACGAGCGCCGTGCCCCAGTTCATCACCATGACGATGAGCAGGGACGGGACGAGGATGTAGTCCAGAAGGATCAGCCAGCCGGCGATGAAACCGACGTGCGGGTTGATGCCGCGCTGCACGTAGGAGTACACCGATCCGGCGATCGGGAAGCGACCCGACATGCGCATGTAGCTGAGCGCCGTGAACATGATGGCGACGAAGCCGATGATGTACACGAGCGGCGTCATGCCGTGGCTGTTCTGCTGGATCGACCCGAAGATAGATTGCGGTGCGATGATGACCATGAACAGAACGCCGTACATCACGACGTCCCAAAGCCCCATCCCGCGGCGCAGCTCCTGCTTGTAGCCGAACTGCTCGATGTTGTCCCCGGCG
>CAKTSW010000158.1 GCA_934613165.1 uncultured Ellagibacter sp. | reverse complement strand
GCCGTCATGGTCATCGACGGCGCGAAGGGCGTCGAGGCCCAGACCAAGAAGCTCTTCAAGGTGTGCACGCTGCGCCACATCCCCATCTTCACGTTCGTGAACAAGATGGACCGCGAGACGCGCGACCCGTTCGACCTCATGGAGGAAATCGAGACGGTGCTCGGCATCGGCACCTACCCCATGAACTGGCCGATCGGCTGCGGCCAGAACTTCCGCGGCGTCTTCGACCGCCAAACCCGCCGCGTCATCGCGTTTCAGGGCGACGGGCACGCGAACGCCTCGAAGAAGGTAACCGAGATCGAGGCCGAACTGGGCGACGACAAGCTCGCCGAGCTCATCGGGGAAGCCAACCACGACAACCTCGTGGACGACATCGAGCTTTTGGACGGAGCCGGCGACGAGCTCGACCTTGACGCCGTGAAAACCGGCAAGCTGTCGCCTGTGTTCTTCGGATCGGCCCTCACCAACTTCGGCGTCGAGCCGTTCCTGGAAGAATTCCTGCGCCTCGCCCCGAGCCCCCGCCCCTACACCGACTGCGCAACCGGCGAAGACGTCGACCCCTGCCGCAGCGACTTCTCGGGATTCGTGTTCAAAATCCAGGCGAACATGGACAAGAACCACCGCGACCGCATCGCGTTCGTGCGCATCTGCTCGGGCAAGTTCGAGCGCGGCATGGAGGCGTTCCACGTGCAGGGCGGCAAGAAGCTCAAGCTCGCCACGGGCACCTCGCTCATGGCCGACGACCGCGCGACCGTCGACGAGGCGTACGCCGGCGACATCGTGGGTCTGTTCGACCCGGGCATCTTCTCCATCGGCGACACAGTGTGCGCGGGCAAAGACCACGTGCAGTTCCCGGCCATCCCCACCTTCGCGCCCGAAATCTTCGCGCGAATCACCCAGGTTAACACGCTGAAGCGCAAGCAGTTCGTGAAGGGCATGCAGGAACTCGCCCAGGAAGGCGCCATCCAGATCTTCCGCGAGCCGGGCTTCGGCATGGAAAGCGTCATCGTGGGCGTCGTGGGCGTGTTGCAGCTCGAGGTGCTCGAGCAGCGCCTGAAAAGCGAGTACAACGTGGAGGTGCGCCGCGCGCCGCTTTCCTACACCGACATCCGCTGGATCGAGAACGACCCGAAGGAAATCGACATCCCCAGCCTCAACCTCACGCGCGACACGCTGCGCGCCGAGGACATGCGCGGCCGCAAGCTCCTTCTGTTCACAAGCCCCTGGAACGTGAACTGGGCAGCCGAGCACAACCCTGATTTGAAGCTGTCCGAAGTGGGCAACTTCGATTTGTAGGAAGCTATACGATAGCGTTTCGGGAAGCCGGGCCTGCGCGATGAAGCGCGGACCCGGCTTCTTGCTTTCAAACCCAGCGAAACGCCGCACGCTTCGACAGAAGGGGCCGAGCACGAGTGCGAGCTTGCGCGCAAACCCCGCGCGACCGATAATCGAGGTCGTCGAAAGGACGGATCATGACCCCTGAAGAATATCGCACCGCCGAAACCTACTGGTCGAACAAAGAAAACGACGTGACTCGCATGCCGGAAGACGAGCTGAAACGCGCCATCGACGCGTTTCTCGGCTCGCACAACACCTGCGCGCTCGCCTGCGGATCGGGCGACTTCGTGCGTTGCACGCCGCTCGAGTACGCCTGGCGCGACGGCGCCTTCTGGATCTTCTCGGAAGGCGGCCTGAAGTTCAAGGCGCTCGAGAAGAACAAGAACGTGAGCGTTGCCGTGTTCGAGCCGTACAGCGGATTCGGGAAGCTCGAAAGCGCCCAAGTCACGGGCCTTGCCGAGATAGTCGACCCCGAAAGCGAAGACTTCGCGCGCGCCGCGCAAGAGAAGAGCATCGAAGGGAAAGCCCTCGAGCGCGTGAAGGGCATGCTGCATCTCATCAAAGTGACGCCCTCGCGCATCGACTTCCTGTCGAGTGACCTCAAGGCGCAAGGCTACGATTCCCGGCAGTGGCTCGAATGCAAGTAGACGCCGGAGCCGCGAACACGGGCGCGAGCATGGGGCCTCTCCAATCACTTGAGGTAGACGGCCGGTGCATCACGATATGGCGCATCGGCGAAGATCAGCACCCGGACGACGCGCAAGGCGAAGATCGGTGCCCAGGCAGCACGCAAGGCGAAGGGCATTGCCCCGAACCCAGCGCGGCGGGTGCGGGTGCGGGTGCGGGTGCGGGTGAGGTTAGTCCCGGCCGCGGCGCCGCGCCCCTACCCTTCGTCTACCTGCACGTTTACGACGGGAACGGAGCGGACGTCGCCGAAGCGTGCGAGAGCATCGGCTGTGCGCCCTGCGTACTCGTCGCCGTAAAACCCGCATGCTGGAACGATGACATGACGCCTTGGGAATGCCCCGGGCTCTTTGCGGGCGACAAACCGTTCGCAGGACGCGCGGAACAAGAGCTTCACCTGCTCGAACGGGAAATCATCCCGCACGTCGAAGCGCTGATGCACGCGTCAGCGGGCGCACCGAGCCCGCCACCGGGCGCGCCGGCGGGCACATCGAACCTTTCACCCGGCGCGCCGGTGTGCGCATCGCGCCCCTCGTCTAGCACGCACGATGACCCTGGCGCGCCCGTTGGCGCACGTCCGCTCCGCATCATCGCCGGATACTCGCTCGCCGGGCTCTTCGCGCTCTGGGCGCAGGCGCGCTCCACGACGTTCGACCGCGTCGCAAGCGCGTCGGGCTCGCTCTGGTACCCGGGATTCGCACGCTTCGTGCAGGAAAGCGCGATGGCGCGCCCACCCGAATGCGTCTTCATATCGCTGGGCAAGAAGGAAACGAAGACGCCGAGCCGGCTTTTGCGCAACGTCGCACACGGGACCGACGAGGTTGCTGCTGCCTTGCGAGGAAAGGGCATCCCCACGCACTTCGTCTTGAACCCCGGCAACCACTTCAAGGAGCCGGCACTGCGCATGGCGCGCGGCATCGCATGGTGTTTAAACTGGCCGGACGTCGCCCGCGAAGACGACGCCTCGGCAAGCTTCACGCAAGAAAGCGCCCCCGACGACACCCGAAAGCCCCTGAGGGACGCCCCGCAGCCCTAGCAACCTTCAGGCCCCTCGGCACGTCGAACCCGTAACAGGGTACCCGCGGCGCTCGACCAACCCTCAACCCACCGAGCATGCGGCCCTAACCAGCGCCCCCAAGCCCAACGGCGCCGCCGAACCCGCGAAGATGCACATGGCCCCAGTCGGACGCGAGCAAACCGAGCGGGCGGTCTTAACCAGCCGTGAACGCACCGGGCGCACGCAGCCTTGACCGCTTCCCCAACCCGGCGCCTACCGCCGCTTACGCAGGAAGCGACCAATCGATAGGCTCCTCGCCGCATTCGCTCAGAAGCTCGTTTGCGCGCGAAAACGGCCGCGACCCTAGAAACGCGGGCAAGTCGCCGGCGGCGCGCGATGCCGACAGAGGCGACGGGTGCGTGCTCGCCAACACGAACTTGCACGCAAGCGCCGCAGAGGCGGCGGCACCCTCTTCACCCTCAAGCTCGTCCAAAGCGCGTTCCGCGCGCTCCTTCGCCCCGGCAATGAGCTTCACCGCCGGGCGTCCCCACGCCAGAAACGCCACCGGCTGAGGGGCGCGCATGCATTCCTCCACCACGTAGGTGGTGAGCATCTGCCATCCAAGCTTGCTGTGCGAGTTCGCCGCATGTTCGCGCACGGTGAGCGTCGTGTTCAAAAGCAGCACACCGCGGCGCGCCCACGGCGTAAGGTCCCCACTCGAAGGAACGGCGCAGCCCACATCGGCCGCAAGCTCTTTGAAGATATTGCGAAGACTCGGCGGGATCTTCTGCCCCCGAGGCACCGAGAACGAAAGCCCCATCGCCTGCCCCGGGCCATGGTAGGGGTCTTGCCCCAGCACGACTGCCCGCACGTCGCGCGGCGCAGTGAAAGCGAGCGCGTTTAGGATGTCGCCCTGTGGCGGGTAAACGGTCTCTCTCTCCCGCAGGCCGCTCACCTCGGCAAGGAGTTCTTCCGTCTTTTCGCGAACATCTTGCGGCGCGCGCTCCATCCACGCCGCGATCGCGTCCTGCTTGCTTTTCCCGTCGGTCACACGGCACCTCCACCTTACGCGTTCGTTTCCCCTATTGTAGCGAACAACTCGTCCTCCCCGCGCCTTTAAGCTCCACCCCGGCGGACACGTCGCCCCGCGGGAACCCACGCCCGCACCCCCCCCTGCTCATGAAAAAACGAGCCGCCCGACTCCGGACGGCTCGCTTCGTCTTCATGTTCCTGCGGGTCCTTAAGCCCCGCGCGACTTGCCTACAGATGCAGCACGCGGTCCTTGATCTCCTGCGTGCGGCCCTGATTCCAGAACTGCGTGCCGATGTATCCGCAGGTACGGCGCGCCACGTTGAGCTTTTCCTGGTCGCGATTGCCGCATTTCGGGCATTCCCACACGAGCTTGCCGTCGTCCTCGACGATTCTGATCTCGCCGTCGTAGCCGCACACCTGGCAGTAGTCGCTCTTCGTGTTGAGCTCGGCGTACATGATGTTGTCGTAGATGTACTGCATGACGCGGATGACGGCCTTCAGGTTGTCCTGCATATTCGGAACCTCGACGTAGCTGATGGCCCCGCCCGGCGACAGGCGCTGGAAGGCGCTTTCGAACTTCAGCTTGTCGAACGCGTC
>CAKTSW010000157.1 GCA_934613165.1 uncultured Ellagibacter sp. | reverse complement strand
CTACCGCATCGTCCGCGGCGATGACGCGGCGCATACGGGCTGGGTCAAGGTCGCAGACGAACCGAAGAGGAAGCGGCTTGCGGTCACCGTGTCGCCCGAGCTCTTCGACGACCTCCCGTCGGTCCTCGCACGGGTCCGCCGCCTGTTCGATACCGACTGCGTGCCGAGCGCCGTGGAGACAGGACTCGCCGACTTCTACGCGCGGCTCGATGGAGCCTATCATATTCCCGGGATCCGTGTACCGTGCAGCTTCGACGGGTTCGAGATGGCGGTGCGCGCCATCTTGGGACAGCAGATAACCGTGAAGGCGGCAGGTACGCTCGCCGGCCGCGTTGCGCAGGAATTCGGGCAACCCGTTGCGGGCCCCATCGATGCGCTCACCTGCGCGTTCCCGGCCCCGAGCGCGTTTTGCGCGGACGGTGTCGCCGAACGCTTGGGCGAGCTCGGCGTCATCGCGCAGCGTGCGCAGGCCATCTGCGCCATCGCACAGGCGATGGAAGAAGGCACCCTTACCCTGCGGCCCGGCGGCGACGTCCGCGCCGAGGCCGACTTCCTCGGCGGCATCCGAGGCATCGGCGACTGGACCGTCCAGTACCTGCTCATGCGCGCGTACAACTACCCCGATGCGTTCCTCCCCACCGACTACGGGGTGAAGCTCGGGTTCCCCGACCTGAAGCCGCGCGAGCTCGAAGCGCTGTCCCAGCCGTGGCGTCCCTGGCGGTCGTACGCGGTGATGTCGCTGTGGTCGGTGCCCCACGAAAAGCCGAAGAAGAAGCGCTCGCGCACGGTGGGCGAAACGAAGAAGGAGAGCTGACATGGACTTCACCTGCATCTACCCGTCCCCGCTCGGCGACATCGAGCTGGCAAGCGATGGCAAGGCGCTCATCGGGCTGTGGTTCAAGGGGCAGAAATACGACGTCGACACCCTGGCCGATCAGTCGCAGGAAGCGCCCGACGACCCCATCCTGAAGCAAGCCTGCGCATGGCTCGACGTCTACTTCGAGGGTCGCGACCCGGGCGCGCTCCCGCCGTGCGCGCCGCGCGGGTCGGAATTCCGCCAGCGCGTCTGGGCAAAGCTCGCCGAGATTCCCTACGGCGAGCTCACCACCTACGGCGACATCGCGAAGAGCATCGAGGCCGACACGGGGCGCAAGCAATCGGCGCGTGCGGTCGGCGGGGCGGTGGGTCACAATCCTGCTTCCATCATCCTGCCGTGCCATCGCGTCGTCGGCGCAAGCCGCAGCCTCACGGGCTATGCAGGCGGCTTGAAGCGCAAGATCGCCCTTTTGGAACTCGAGGGCGTCGACATGTCGAAGCTCACGGTTCCCACGAAAGGCACGGCGCTTTAGGGATTCGGTGGGCGTTTTCCCCGACAGAGCGCAACGCGTTTGATACACTGATAGGTCGAACAAATCAAGAATCCGCGCATCCGCGCTCTCCGACCCGACGAAAGCGAACACCATGGCTGACTACATCGAGGGCAAACGCCCCGTCATCGAAGCGCTCCGAACCAACGTGCCCTGCAAGCGCGTGCTTCTGGCCGACAACGTGAAGCACGACCCGCTCATCGAGGACGTGCTCCGCAAGGCCAAGAAGCGCAGCGTTTCCGTGCAGACCGTTTCCCGCGCACGGCTCGACAAGCTGTCCGAGCGAGGGAGCCATCAGGGCGTGATGGCCGAAACCAAGCCCTTCGACTACGTGAACGTCACGACCATCGTGGAAGAAGCCGCGGCGCGCGCCGAAGAACATGACGGCGGCGCACTTGTGGTGCTGCTCGATCACATCACCGATGCGGGCAACCTCGGGGCCATCGCGCGCAGCGCCGAATCGGTGGGAGCCGCCGGCATCGTCATCCCGAACAAGCGCTCCGCCCACGTGACCGCCGCCACCTACAAAAGCTCGGCGGGCGCCATCGCGCACATCAATGTGGCGCAGGTGGCCAATCTCTCGCAGGCGATCGAGCGCCTGAAGAAGGAGGGTTTCTGGGTGTGCGCCGCAAGCGAGCACGCGCAGGAGGTCGTTTGGAAGTCCAACCTCAAGGGCAAGATCGCGCTCGTCATGGGCTCGGAAGGCGAAGGCGTGTCGAACCTTGTGCTCGAGAACTGCGACTTCGCGGTGAAGCTGCCGCAGATGGGGAAAGTCTCGTCGCTCAACGTGGCGCAGGCTTCCACAGTGTTCATGTACGAATGGCTTCGTCAGCAGCAGTAACGATGGCACGGAAACGCAACAAGCTGCTCATCGTCGACGGGTACAACGTGCTCCGGTCGGGCGAGCGGTACAAGGCGATCGCATTCGGCCCCGACTACACCGACGACGTGTTCAACACGGCGCGCGAGCGCCTCATCAACGACGTGGTGAACTTCGCGGGGCGCGACTGGCGCGCGATCATCGTGTTCGACGGCGCGAAAAACGAGTTCTCGACAGGGGAGGTCCAGGTCGTCGGCGGGGTGCAGATCATGTTCAGCCCCTCGGGGCAAAGCGCCGACAAAGTCATCGAGAAGCTTGCCCACGACGCGCGCGAGCGCAATGTCGAGACGCTCGTGGTCACGAGCGACGCCACGATCCAGGACACCGTGTTCGGCGGCGGCGTCGACCGCATGAGCGCGAACGGGTTCAGCTACGAGGTGGGGGAATACTACGATCAGGCCCGCCTCGACGAGACGCCGAAGGTCGCGCAGAAGCGCACGCTCGGCGAGCGCATCCCCGCCGATACGCTCGAAAAGCTCAAGGCCCTGCGCGACGGAAAGCTTTGAGGCCGGTTCTTGGGGGAGTGCTTTTTCGAGGAGCTTCTCAAAAAAGTGCCTAAGTGCGCAGGCTTTCGTCGACATGACGAGTAGCAGGGCTTGTCGGATTTTCGTGACCTGGGGTTTTGCGGCCTCTTAACGACCCTTCGCGCGCCGAAATCGCGAAAGCCTGCGCACTTAGGCACTTTTTTGTTCGGGCGCCGCGGGCCGAAGCTCTATTCCTCGTTGCTCAGGTGCTCTTTGGCGATGTAGAGCGGGCGACGCTTCCCCTCGATATAGCTGCGCGCCAGGTACTCCCCGATCACACCGAGCACGGTGAGCTGCAGGCCGCCGAACAGCAGGATGAGGCATGCAAGCGTCGGGAATCCGGGCACGTCGGTTCCGCACAGCGCGTACTTGAAAATGATCACGAGCAGATACGCGAACCCGCACAGCGACGTGATGAGCCCCAGCCACACGGCGACCTTGAGCGGCCATGTCGTGAAGTCGAGGATGCCGTTCGCCGCGTAGCGGAACAACGATCGAACCGACCATTTGCTCGTGCCGTTGGCCCGTGCGTCGGGCTCGTAGGGGACTTCGAGCGTGTTGAATCCGATCCACGCGAACAGCCCCTTGCTGAACCGCTGCCCCTCGGGGAGGGACAGCAGCGCGTCGGCGACGCTGCGGCGGAACACCCGGAAATCGCTCACGTTCGCGGGGATGCTCATGCCGTGGCATACCCCGTTGAAGGCGCTGTAGAAGGCGTGCTTGAACAGCTTCATCATGAAATTCTCGCGGCGGCGCATCTGGCAGGCTGCGACCACGTCGTACTCCGGCTTCTCGACGAGCAGGCGATACATGCGCAGGGCGTCTTCGGGGGTTTGCTGGAGGTCGGCGTCGATGAGGCACACGCACTTCCCGCGCGCCACTTCCATGCCGGCGTACAGCGCCGCCTCCTTGCCGAAGTTGCGCGAGAACGACACGGCCTGCACGGGGTGCGCGGCACAGGTTTCGGCGACCACTTCTCGCAACAGCTCGCCCGTGCCGTCTTCGCTCCCGTCGTTCACGAACACGATCTCAAGCGACACGCCGGCCTCGTCGAAGCAGCTGAAAGCGCGCTTCTCGAACAGGCGGACATTGTCGACCTCGTTGTAGCAAGGGACGACGAAGGAGAGGTCGTAGGGGAACGTCTTGGCGTTTTCGGTGCTCATCGCTGTTCTTTCTCGTCGTTGCTGTTTGCTGTCTGTTCGCTCGCGGTGCGATTTCGCCGCTTCGCGATCGCGCGCCATGCGCAGAACGCGGCAAGGCTCGTAAGGCTCACCGCAAGGCTCGGGTAGAGCCCGTATGGTGTGTAGCGAAGCTCGATCGCGTTTTCCCCGGAATCCACCTCGATGCCGAGAATCCCTCCGGCGAGCTCCTCGATTTCGACAGGTCGCCCGTTCACCGTCGCGCTCCAGCCGCGTTCGTAGGGGATGGACACGAGCACGGTTTCGCTTTGCGCGGCGGTAAACGAGATGCTCGCGCTGCCGTCGCTGAACGAGGAAATCGAGCTGCCCGCGGTGTCGAGGCGCGAAAGCAGGCTGTCCATCTCGTCAAGGTCGAGTGTCTGGGCGACAAGGACGTCTTGCGCGGGCGCGTCGAGGAATGCCGATTTCACGGTATGGGCCTGGCCATGCTTGTCGATTGCGATCTGGTCGGCGGGGGAGGCGGTAAGCGACACGCTTACCCGGTCGCCGGCCTGGAACTCCCCGATATATACCATGTCGCACGAGCCGCGCCCGCCGACGCGCTGGACCTCCTGGCCGTTCACGCTCAGGTAACAAAGGATGCCGTTCTCGGCGACGTCGGGCAGGTAGATGCTCGGGCAGTAAAGGTAGACCGGGCCGTCGCTTTGCGCGGTCACGGTGAACACGCGCTGGTTATCGGCGCTGGCCTGGGTTTCTTCGACCGCCGCTGCATGGTAGAGGCCG
>CAKTSW010000156.1 GCA_934613165.1 uncultured Ellagibacter sp. | reverse complement strand
GGATTTACCCATGTCCTTTTCGTGGGACATATCGGCAAGCTCGTGAAGGTCGCCGGCGGCATCATGGACACCCATTCGCGCACCGCCGACTGCCGGTCTGAGATACTGGCCGCGCATGCGGCGATGGCGGGCGCTCCGGCCGAGGTCGCCAGCGCCGTCATGGAGTCGGTGACGACCGCAGCCGCGCTCGGCGCCATCGAGAAAGCCGGCGTGGGGGATGCTGTGCGCGCCTCGCTCGCCCAGGCCATAGCCGACAGGCTCGGCCGCCGCGTTGCGGGCGCCTGCGAGGTGGCGGCGATCGTGTTCGACGCCGACAGGCGCGAGCTCTTCCGCACGCCGGGCGCCGACGACGTCGTCAGATCGTTAGGAGCCATCTATGGGTAAAGGCGTGCTGTACGGGGTGGGCGTCGGGCCGGGCGACCCGGAGCTGCTTACGTTGAAGGCCGTTCGCACGATCGAGTCGTGCCCCGTCATCGCCGCGCCGCAGACGAGCGACGGACGCATGCTCGCGCTCGACATCGCGCGCGGGGTATGCGACCTTGCGGGGAAGCACATCGTCCCCTTGCGGTTCTCGATGACGCGCGACGCGGCGCAGCGTGCGGCGGAGCATGCAGAGCTCGTCCACGAGCTCTGCGCTCATCTTGAGGCGGGGCGCGACGTGGCGCTGCTGAACCTGGGGGATTCGAGCATCTACGCCACTTTCCAGCGCATAGCGCCCGACGTGCGGTCGCATGGTTTTTCCGCACGCGCCGTTCCCGGCGTGCCGAGTTTCTGCGCGGTCGCGTCTGCGCTCGAACGCGACCTCACGCCCGATATGTCGGTACCGCTCCATATCGTGCCGGCCGGCTACGGCGGCATCGAGGAGGCGCTTTCCTGGCCGGGAACGAAGGTCGTCATGAAGGCCCGCCGCTCGCTTCGCGCCACCAAGCAGGCGCTTCGCGCGGCAGGGGTCCTCGAAGGCGCCGAGCTCGTCGAGGACTGCGGCCTTGAAAGCGAGCGCGTCTACCGCTCGCTCGACGACGCGCCCGACGAGGGGAGCTACTTCTCGACGATGGTGGTGGGGTCGTGAGGCTTTCCTGCATCGCCTTCACCGAGCGGGGGCTTGCCGCGGCGCGCCGCGTTGAACGGGCGCTTTCGGCTGCACCGACGCCGGGCGCGCGCCCTGCCTGGGACGTTTCCGTCTCGCGCGGCTTCGGCGAGGGCAAGGTGCCGCTTGCGGCGTGGACCGAAAGCGCATGGGGCTCTTCCGACGCGCTTCTGTTCGTGGGGGCCGCGGGGATAGCCGTGCGCGCCGTCGCGCCGCATGTGCGCTCGAAAGCGTCCGACCCGGCCGTCGTCGTGCTCGACGAGGGCTCGCGGTTTTCCGTGGCGCTTCTGTCGGGGCACCTCGGCGGGGCGAACGAGCTTGCGCGCGCCATCGCGGCGGCGACGGGCGCCGAGGCGGTCGTGACCACGGCGACCGACGGGCGCGGCGTATGGGCGGCGGACGCATGGGCGCGCCGGGAGGGGCTTGCCGTCGCGAACCCCGCGGCCATCAAGCGCGCATCGGCGCGGCTGCTTTCCGGCGGGCGCATCGCGCTGTACGCCGACGTGCCGATCTCGGGGCAGCCGCCGGAGGGGGTCGACCTCGTTTCCCGCGCATCCGAAGCCGACGTCGTCGTGTCGCCGTTCGCGAGCGCGGGGAAGGTTGCTCGTGCAGCCGCCGCTGCCGATGCACCGCTTCGCCTCGTGCCGCGCTCGATCGCCTGCGGCATCGGGTGCCGCCGCGGCATTGCCCGCGAGGCGGTGGAGGAGGCGTTCGGGCTCGCTTGCGCGGCGGCGGGGATTCTCCCCGAGGCGGTGTCGAGCGTGGCCTCGATCGACGTGAAGGCGCACGAGGTGGGGCTCGTCTCCTTCTGCGAAGCGCGCGCGCTGCCGTTTCGCACGTATCCGGCCGATGAGCTCGCGCGCGTGGCGGGCAGCGTGTCTCCCTCGCCGTTCGTGCGCGACACGGTGGGCGTCGACAACGTGTGCGAGCGCGCGGCGTTGGCGACGGGCGGCGCGCTTGTGCTGCCGAAGTTCGCGCACCAGGGCGTCACTGTCGCGTTTGCGCAGGTGGCGTGTGATATTTCGTTCGAGGAAGGCGTATCGTGATGGGCAAGCTGTTCGTGGTGGGAATAGGTCCCGGGGGCGCGTCTGGCATGACGCTTTCCGCCCGCGAGGCGCTTCTGGCGGCCGACGTCGTGGTCGGGTACACGAAGTACGTCGAGCTCGTGGCGGCGGCCGTCCCGGACGCCGAACTGCTCTCGACGCCGATGATGCGCGAGGTGGAACGGTGCCGCCTCGCGCTTTCGCGCGCCCAAGAAGGGGACACCGTGGCGCTCGTGTGCAGCGGCGACGCGGGCGTCTACGGCATGGCGAGCCCCGTGCTCGAGCTTTCGGATAGCTATCCCGATGTCGACGTCGAGGTCGTCGCCGGCGTCACCGCGGCTCAGAGCGGATCGGCCGTCCTTGGGGCTCCGCTTGCCCACGACTTCGCGGTCGTGTCGCTGTCCGACCTGCTCACGCCCTGGGAGGTCATCGAGCGGCGGCTTGCCGCCGTGGCGGCCGCCGACTTCTGCGTGTGCCTGTACAACCCGCGCAGCAAGAAGCGCGCCGACCGCCTTGCGCGCGCGGCCGACATCATGCTCAAGACGAAGCGCCCCGACACGCTGTGCGGTTGGGTGCGCAACATCGGGCGCGCAGGCCAGGAATCGGGGCTTCTGCCTCTGTCCGAGCTCGGCGCGCTTGAGGCCGATATGTTCACCACCGTGTTCGTCGGCAACGCGAACACCAGGCGCGCAGGCGATCGCATGGTCACGCCGCGCGGGTATAGGGAGATCGCATGCGAAAAGTGACGATCATCGGCGCGGGGCCGGGAAACCCCGACCTGCTTCCGACCGCTGCGCGCGACGCGCTCGACATCGCCGACGTCGTCATCGGGGCACACCGGGCGCTCGCCGGCATCGACGTGCCGCCCGACGTGGTTCGATGCGAGCTCGTGAAAACGGAAGACATCGTGGGCGCGCTTTCGGGCGAAGCGTCCTGGCAGCGCGCGGTCGTCGTGATGACCGGCGACACCGGCCTGTTCAGCGGGGCGACGCGCCTTGCGGGCGCCCTTCGCGACGTGCCCGGCCTTGAGGTTCGGGTGGTCCCCGGGATAAGCTCGGCATCGTATCTGGCGGCGCGCCTCGCGCGCCCGTGGCAGGCCTGGCGCTTCGCGAGCGCGCATGGCGTCGCATGCGACATCGTGCGCGAGGCGGCGCAAGGCGGCGAGCTCTTCCTCGTGACGTCCGACGGGAAGGCGCCCGCGAAGCTTGCCGACGCGCTTGTCGAAGCGGGCCTCGGCGATGTGGAAATCGTGGTCGGCGAGCGTTTGTCGTATTCCGACGAGCGCATATCGCGCGGGACGGCCCGCGAGTTCGCGTCCCGCGAGTTCGACGACCTCAACGTGATGCTGTTCGACTTCGGGGAAGGCGAGGGCGCACCTGCCGCGCCGTGCGCGCCGAGGGCTCAGGCGATTCCGGACGCGTGCCCGCAAGGCGATTCCGCCTCTGCGCGCAAGGGCGGCACCGGCGCAGACGCCCCGAAGGGAGCGTGGCCGTACGCCTCTTCGGGCATTCCCGACTCCCTCTTCGTCCGCGGGAAGGTTCCCATGACGAAGGCGGAGGTGCGCGCGGTGGCGTTGTCGAAGCTTCGCCTCAAGCCCGCCGACACCGTGTGGGACGTCGGCGCCGGCACGGGGAGCGTTTCGGTGGAGGCCGCGCTCGTGGCGGCCGAAGGCGCGGTCTGGGCGATTGAGCGCAAGCGCGAAGGCATAGCGCTCATCAGGGAAAACACCGAACGCTTCGGCTGCGGCAACGTGTTTTCGGTCGAGGGTGCGGCACCCGAGGCGCTCTTCAAGCTCCCCGCGCCCGACGCCGTGTTCGTGGGCGGCAGCGCAGGCGAGCTTGCCGCCATCGTCGAGACGGCGCGGGCGAAGAACCCCGGCGCGCGCTTCTGCGTGCCCTGCGTCACCCTTGAGACGCTCGCGCAGGCATGCGGCGTTTTCTCGGGCGACGCCTTCGAAGGCTTCGAGGTGTGCCAAGTCTCCATCGCCAAGGGGGAGGAAACGGGCCCGTACCACCTGATGCGCGCCCAGAACCCGGTGTTCATCGTCAGCGCGCGCGGGATTGCCCCGAGACCCGAGGGTGCGCGCTTGCCGGATGATGGCGTCGCAGTCGCCGGGGAAGGGGAGGCCTCGTGAGTACGCCCATTCCCCGCTTCATGGTGGCCGCCCCGAAAAGCGGCAGCGGCAAGACCGTCGTCACCTGCGCGCTTCTGCGGGCGCTCGCGCGCCGTGGCCTTGCGCCCGCGGCGTTCAAGTGCGGCCCCGACTACATCGACCCCTTGTTCCACCGCCGGGTCGTGGGCGTGCGCGCGGGGAACCTCGACGGGTTCTTCACCGACGCGCCGACGATGCGCGCCCTGCTCGCGCGCGGGGCGCAAGGGGCCGACGTCGCCGTGCTCGAAGGCGTCATGGGCTTCTACGACGGCATGGCGCCCGGCGTGGCCGACGCGAGCAGCTACCAGGTCGCACGCGACACGGCGACGCCCGTCGTGCTCGTGGTCGACGGGAAGGGGGCCTCGCTCACGCTCGCCGCCGTGGTGCGCGGCGTCGCTGAGTTCCTTCCGCAGGCGAACGT
>CAKTSW010000155.1 GCA_934613165.1 uncultured Ellagibacter sp. | reverse complement strand
CGTCCGCGGCGGCCGTATACCGCGCAAATTAGGTTTTCGGACGGTGCGACTTACCTCTAGGACGCGCCATGCTCGCCATGCGGCGATGCACATGACTTACGTGGATCCTTTCGACCGCGTCTGCCATGGACTGAGAAGCGCCGAAGCGCCTCCGCAACTACAGACCCGAAAGAAGCACGTTCAAGTGTAGCAGATAGGAAAAGCCCGTGTCGCCGCAAGAGCGCATCTCCTGCTTTCGCACGGATGAGGGCACGGAGGGCGGCTCGCCTCCCCCTGTTGAATTCCCGTTGGAAATGAGCGGCTTATCGCGGGCGCGGACAGGGCAACGGGGGCAAAGGGCGCCTTCCCGCGCCGCCGGAACAAGGCGGACGTCGGCCCTTCTTGCACGCAAAGGGCGCCGCACGGGCGACAACCCGAAAGGCGGCTCCAAGGCAGGCGCGCCGTAACATCGCCTTCATGGAAACAGCCGCCGACATCCGCCCCGCAAACATCGTGCGCGCCTACGCGAGCGCGGCGGCCGAGGCGATCGCCGAGGTGATCTGGCCGACGCGATGCGCAGTCTGCGGTGAGCCTGAAAGCCTCATCTGCGAGAAGTGCCTGCGCGAGCTTCCCTATCTCGACCTCTGGCGCGCCTGCCCGCGATGCGGCGCGGCGTTCGGGCGCGTGCAGTGCACGGAGTGCAACCCCGTGACGCTGCTCTCGACCGGGCGCGATCGCCTGCCCTTCGAAAGCCTTACGAGCGCGCTTCACCTCACGAAGGAATCGCGCGCGATCGTCACGGCCTACAAAGACGCCGGGGAGCGGCGACTCGCGCACGAGATGGCGCGCATCATGGCGGAGTACGTAAGCCCCGAGGAACGCGCCGAGGCGCACGGCATCGTCTTCGTCCCCGCAACGGCCGCCGCTCGCAGGCGGCGGGGCTTCGACCACGCGGAACTGCTCGCCGAAGAGCTCGCGCACGTTATCGGAACCCCCGTGCTGCCCCTGCTCGGCCGGCCGCGCGCGCTCGACCAGCGCGCGCTTTCCCGTCGCGAGCGCATCGCGAACATGTCGCGCACGATACGCTCGACGCCGGGGGCGTCCGCTCCGGAAGCGCTCATCCTCATAGACGACGTGTGCACCACGGGCGCCACGCTCTCCGCGGCATGCGATGCCCTTGCGCAGGCGGGAGCCCGCCGCATCCGCTGCCTCACCTTCGCGCGCGTGTGAGCGGAAAGGACGCCGCACATAGCGGGGGCGGGCCTCCCCTCCCTGGAAAACCCGCCCTCGCCAAGCGACAGCCGAAAACGCTTGGGATCCGCCTACAGCTGCCAGGCCGCGGCCTCCTTTTGGAGCTCGACCATGCGCGCGAACTCGCCGCCGCGCGCCTTGAGCTCGGCAGGCGTTCCCGATTCGGCCACGACGCCGTCCTTCAGCACCACGATCTTGTCGGCGTTTTCAACCGTGCGCATGCGATGCGCGATCACGAGAACCGTCTTGCCGACGAGCAGGCGGGACAGCGCTTCCTGCACACGCGTTTCGCCCTCGACGTCCAGGCTCGCCGTCGCCTCGTCGAGCAGCACGATCGGCGCGTCCTTCAGCAGAGCGCGCGCGATGGATATGCGCTGGCGCTCGCCGCCGGAAAGCTTGCTCCCGTTCTCGCCGATCATGGTGTCGTAGCCTTGCGGCATGCGGCTCACGAACTCGTCGCAGTTGGCGGCGCGCGCGGCCGCAAGCACCTCCTCGTCGGTGGCGTCGCGACGCCCGAGGCGGATGTTGCCCATCACCGTGTCGTCGAAGAGCAGCACGTCCTGGAAGACGATCGCGTAGTCGCGCAGCAAGACCTCGGCATCGACGCTCGCCACGTCCACACCGCCCACGGAAACCGTGCCCGCGGTGGCGTCCCAGAAGCGCGCGGCCAGGCGGCTCACCGTCGACTTGCCGGAGCCCGACGGCCCGACGAGCGCGGTGACCTCGCCTTCCTTGGCGGTGAAGCTCACACAGGAAAGCACCTTCTCACCAGCTCGGCCGTCGTCGCCCGCACCGTAGCCGAACGCGACGTGGTCGAACACGATGTCGTGGCCGCGGGGATCGAAGTCCTCGCGACCGGAAGCCACCGGCTCCTCCATGATGGAGCGCATGCGCTTGGCGGACGACTCGGCGGCGAAGAGCTCGGACATGAGCATGAGAGCCTGGTCGAACGGCGCGTAGATGCGGCTCACCACAAGAAGGAACGCGAACATCACCATGAAATCGATCTGCCCCGCGGCCACCATGCTCGCGCCCACGACAAGCGTCGTCGCTATGCCGAGGCGCATGATGGCGAAGGCCGAGTTGACGAGAAGCCCGTTCACGAGCTCGCCTTTCGTCGTCACGCGCTCCTCATGGTCGATGGCGGCGCCGAGGCCCTGAAGGTAGTGCTCTTCCTGGTTGGTGGCGCGAATCTCGCGGGCGCAGTCGAGCATTTCCTGGACATGCTCGGTGACCTGGACCTTTTCGGCCCGCACGCGGTCGAACACGGGAGCCATGGGGCCGCGGGTCAAAAACAGCACCGCGAACGCCACGGGGACGCTCCAGAACGCGGCGATCGCGAGCTGCCAGCAGAAGGCGAGCGACAACAAAAACACGATGGCGCTCGCTATGACGGCGCCCCACAGCTCGCCGAGCACATGGCTGTACGCATGCTCCATCGTCTGGACGTCGCCCATGATGGTCTCGGTGAGGTCGGCCAAGTCGCGGCGGCCGAAGAACGCAAGCGGAAGCCTGCGCAAGCGCTCGGCGATCTCGACGCGCTGGTTTCCGCACTCCTCGTAGAAGATGCAGTAGGTGTAGTAGTACTGCTGCCAATTGGAAGCGAAAAGCAACACGAGGAAAACCACGAGGCCGCCGATGACGGGAACTGCGGCGGGAAGTTCGGCTCCCGTGGTCAAATGGTCGATGAACCCGGCCATGACCAGGAAGAGGAAGGCCATGCCGCCCATGACGACGATATTGGTAAACGCCGTCCAGAAGATGCCGCGCTTAACGCCGGCAACGCCTTTGTCGGAGAGGAAGTACTTGGTTTTGAGCGAGGCGAGCATCTACTCCTCACCCCCTTTCGCTGCAACCGCATCCGTGGCCGCAGCCTCGATTTTCCAACGCGCCGCCTTCTCGTAATCGGCCCACATCCTTGCGTAAAGGCCGCCTTCGCCCAAAAGCTCGTCGTGCGTGCCCGACTCCTCCACCTTGCCCTGGTTGAGGACCACGATGTTGTCGGCGCCGACGACGGTCGAAAGCCTGTGCGCGATCATGACGACCGTGCGCCCCTTCGCCAAGCGCGTGAAAGCGCGCTGGATCAGGGCCTCGTTCTCCGGGTCGGCGAACGCCGTCGCCTCGTCGAGGACCACGATGGGGGCGTCTTTCAAGATGGCGCGGGCCAAAGCCACGCGCTGGACCTCGCCGCCCGAAAGATACGCCCCGCCCGCGCCGAGCATGGTGTGGATGCCCTGCGGCAGCTTCGCCACGATGTCGTCGCACTGGGCGGCGGAAAGCGCCGCCACGACCTCGTCGTCGGTCGCGTCGGGCTTGGCGGCGCGCACGTTATCGGCAAGCGTCTGGCGGAAAAGCCGGTTGGTCTGGAACACGAAGGCGACCTGGTCCATAAGATCGTGCGGGTCCATGTCGCGCACGTCGACGCCGCCCACGAGCACGCGGCCCGAGTCGACGTCCCAAAAGCGCGGGATAAGGGACGCGCAGGTCGACTTGCCGCCGCCCGAAGGCCCCACCAGCGCGAGCGTGGTGCCGGCCGGCACGTTGAAGCTCACGTGGTCGAGGGCGAAAGATTCCGCCCCCTCGTAGGCGAAAGCCACGTCTTCGAAGCGAACGTCGTTGCCGTGCGGGTGCTTGGGGCTCGCCGGTGCCGACAAGGGCTTCTCCCCCATGATCGACTGAATGCGCGAAAGCGAGTCGGCGCTCATCTGCGACGCCTCCCCCACGAACATGAGCTTGGTCATCGCGGTGGGCACGACCGCCGAGAAGATCGCGTAGAACGCGAAGTTGGCGGCGAAGCGGGCGAAATCCCCCTCGTCGGGGGCGAGCAGCAGCGCCACCGGCAAGAAGAAGGCCACGAGCCCGTTCAGCGCGGTGAGGTTCGCAACCTGCGGGCCGCGGCAAAACGTGCCCGCGTAGTCCTGCGCCATGCGCGCGTAGTCGGCGATCGCGTCGTGGAACGCTTTGAACGAGTACACGGTTTGCTGGAACACCTTGACCACGGGAATCCCGCGAACGTACTCGGTGCCGGTCTTGTTCATGCGGACAAGCGCGCCCATGTACGCCTTCATGAACTCGCCGCCCTTGCCGCCCATCATGCTCGCCATGGCCACGATCGATATGACGACCGCGATGAGGCACGCCGCGCCCAGGCGCCAGTCGAAGGCGAACAGCAGCACGAGAAGCCCCGCGACCATGGCCACGGCGCCGGAGATGTCGGGCAGCATATGGGCGAGCAGCGTTTCAGTCGAGGCGGCGCAGCCGTCGACGATGCGCCGCAACTCACCTGACGCATGTGCGTCGAAATAGCCGAGCGGCAGCTTCATGAGATGCTCGCTCGTCTGTTTGCGGATGTTCGACGCGCAACGAAACGCCGCCAAGTGCGTGCACATGAGGGCAGCGAAGTACACGACGATGCTCGCCGCTGCGAAACCGACCGCCCACCAGCCGTACGTTGCGATGTTCGCCGCCTCGCT
>CAKTSW010000154.1 GCA_934613165.1 uncultured Ellagibacter sp. | reverse complement strand
ACACGTCGAGCGACTGCTCGGCGATGAACGAGAAGGCGGGCGCCGACCAGGTGAGCGACTACGCGCGCGAATCGATGGGATGGGCCGTCGACGTGGGGCTCATCAACGGCGTGAATGGAAACGAGCTGCGGCCGCAGGACAACGCCTGGCGCGCCTCGATGGCCCAACTCGTGCAAACCTACTCGCGCATCTACCTCGATTCGCTGTAGAGGGTGAGATGGGGCCCGATGCATGAGGACCGCCCCCCCCACATGTTCGCAAGCTCGAAGGCGCTGCTTGGCGGCGCCTTTTCCAACACAAGGAGGACGTATGCCCGACAAGGAAGAGCGTTACTTCAAAATCGTTCTTATCGCTCGCATGGATGCGGGTGTGTCCACTCCGGCGTATCGCGTGAAGCGGGCGCTTGAAACGCTTGGGCACACGGTGTTCCTCTTCACACCCAAGCGCTGGCCTGAGTTGTTCGACGCGAAAGGCGTCCTTAACGCTTTGGAACTTGCGCGCTTCTTCGAGGTCCAGCAACCAGACTGCCTGATCCTCTCCGAGGGAATGGGCGCTGCGAACCTCGACGTCGCCGCATCAAGCGGCGTTGCGTGCGGCATGCTGTGCGTTTCTCGCGACGAGGCCTCTTCGAGCGTCGCCGCATCGGGCGGCGCTCCTCTCGACTTCGCGATCACCGTGTCGGGCCGTTCGCTCCAGGTGGACGAACTGGAGGGGTTCGAGGGCGCGGTCGCCGCATGTGCCCCGTCCCCCGATTCGGCGTATGTCGGATCGCCGCTTGCCAACATGGTCGCTTTCGGTCCGGGCGTTATGTGCGTGCAGGACGCGACGCCGGAGCGGATCGCATTCTTCGACGAACTTGCGCGCGACGAGCGTTTCAAGGGCGGTGCCGTGCGTTGCTTCGGCGCAGGGTGGCCCGAGCGCTTCGCATCGGACCCGTCGTTCACTCATATTGCGTACTCCTCGCGCTCGAGCGCGGCGTGCGTGGTGTTCGGTTCCGATTTCGATGCGGCAGGCAAGGTTCCCTCGGATGAGGATCGTCCTCGCGACGCTCTTCTGACTGATGAAATGATCGTCCTCATGCGCACCGATGGCATGAAGCTTGTCGGCGTGGGGAGCGGCTCTACACCCTGGCGCGCCGAGAGAATGGACGAGTTCGACGACGCTGCCGCTGCGCGGGACGCGGTGATCGAGGCGTTCGAAGACCGAAACGCAGAGCGTGAGCCGTTCGAGAGCCGAAGGCTTTCGGCTGAAACCGACGGGCCCTTCCTTGAAGGGGGCTTGTCGGCGGCGCTTGAAAAGGTGCGGGAGCGCTTGTCCGATCGCGGGCTTATGGCCGGCCTGCCGGCGCCGCGCACGGTGGTGAGCGTTCTCGGCTACGTCGGCATGGGGAACTTCGGCGACGAGTATATCCTGGCGACGATTGATCGACGGCTGCGCGAGCGCGTGTGCGGCCTGAGCGTGGTCGCCGTGGGAGAGAACCCGATGCACACGTTGCGGGCGCGCGGCATCTACTCGATAACGCTTGCGGACAAGTACGTGCTCGACAAGGTGCTCGCTGCGTCTTCGGCGGCGCTCGTCATGGCGGGGCTGCTGTTCGACCAGGGGATTCGCTGGTCGATCGGTAAGGCCGAACTTGCCTCTTCGATGGCACACTCCGATTTGGCGGGCATCGCTGCCTATACGGAGCTTGCGTACCTGAACGATGCCCGGCCGGTGTTCTATGGTATCGGGGCGGGACCGCTCGACGTCGCCGACGGCCGCGCGCTTGTGCGTTTGATGGGGCGCTTGGGAGCGCTTTTCCTCACGCGAGACGAAGCGACTGCGGACCTCATACGGGCGTGCCGCGTGCGCGAAGAACAGGTTGTCCCGCGCGCCGACGTCGCTTTCCTGGGGCAGGTGAACCCGACCGCGTTCGTCGACGAATGGCTCGCTGCCGAGCGCATCGACCTCGCGAGAAGTCGCATGGTCGCGGTGTCACTGCGCGAGTACGAGAACGCGCCGCAGGATTTCGCCGAACGCGTTGCGAAGGCGCTGACGGAAACTGCTCGCCGTTTCCCCGACGTCGTTTTTGCGGCCTGCATCCTTGATTCGAGCGACCGCGCGCTTGCCGAGCACATCTCCTCGCTGCTGCCGCCGAAGGTGGCGCTGCGCATCTTCGATGAGGGCGATTCGATCGAGCCTGTCGCCGATTTCCTCTCGCGCTGCGCAGCTGGGCTCTCGATGCGCTATCATTGCTCGCTTCTGCTCGGGTCGTTCTGCAAGCCGTGCGTGGGGCTGGGGTATTTGCCGAAAGTCGTGTCGCTTTACGAGGATCTGGGGCTTGGAGGCACGCTGCTTCCCATGGACGCTGATGCGGCGGACATGGAAGAGAGGCTTGCCGCCGCGCTCTCGTTCGGCGCGCAGCAGTCGTTCGCTTTGGCGAATCGCGTCGCTGAACTGCGGAAAAAGAGCGCGGACGCTGAGAATATCCTTCTCGATGCGATTCAGGGGATCGCTCCCGCGAAGAACGTGTTGCTTTCCGAAGAGCTGTTCCTTTCCTCGAAAACGGCGGAAGCGTCCGAGGCCGATCGCCTGCGCTGCGACGTCGAGCGCGAGCGGGCGGGCGTGGCCGCAGCCGAAGCGCAGCGGGACGAGGCGCTCGCCGAGCGCGACGCGGCGCGCCGTGAAGTCGAAGAGTATGCGCACTCGTATTCCTACCGCGTGGGCTCGACGCTGCTCTCGGTGCCGAGGAAGGTTCGCGAGTCCCTTTCGAAAGCGAAGGGCCGCAAGGAATAGGCGGGGCAGCGGCTGCAGATGGGGCTGCTGCCCATAGCTGGCACAGCCGCGTCGTCTCTGTGCCGGGAAAACGCTCTCCGTGTTCCGAATCGACGGTTTTTCCGGCAAAATGCTCGCGCCAACTCGATTTGTTTAGCTGTTACACCCCACATCATTGCAATATGGGGTGTAATTTTTGTCCAGACGTACCTTCAGACGTGGATTGACCGACGATAAGGCGCTCGAAAGCCCATTATGTGCGGAAAACCGTCGATTTCGAACACGCGGGGCCGATTTTCACGTCATGGGCTGCTTTCGCCTCGCCGCCCGCTTACCCGAACGCCTTCGCGGTGCGCTCGATCGATCGCTTCACGTCGGGTTTCTCTAGCTTGTCGATGAGCTTGCGGTAGATGCGCTCGCGGATCCACGGCTCGCTCGACAGCGCGATCGCGTCGCGTACGGCCACCCATTTCACGCCGCTGTTCTCGTCGGGCTTCACGCGGATCGGCTCGTCGGGCGAGGCGACGGCCAGATACGTCACGTTCAGGTGCAGATGCGACCCGACGTAGCGCCCGCGCTTCTCGTGCCCGTCTACGGTGAGCACCTCAAGCGAGTAGATGTTCCCCGCGGGAAGCGGCACCAGCCTCGCATGCGAGACGCCGGTTTCTTCCTGAAGCTCGCGCAACGCCACGGTCGCAAGGTCGCGCTCGCCGTCGGCGTGCCCGCCGATCCACGACCAGGAGTCGTAGATGTTGTGGTAAACGAGGAGCGTCTGCGCGCAATCGGGGCTCACCACCCAGATGGAGCACGCCATGTGCGCGAGCGCCGACCGGTCGAAGGCGCCCTCGTCGCGCGCGAGCACGTCCAAGATGACGGCCTTGTCCACTTCCTCCTGCTCGTTTTCGGGCTCGTACGCCTCGATGTGTTTTGCGATGTCCACGCGTCCTCCTTCGCACCCGCCTCTTTACCGCAATGCTACACTTAAGTTTGCGAAAAAAGGAGAGCCGTGGTACCAGAACGAGAAATAGTCGACAGCTGCTACCCGCGCACGCTCGAGCGCGCGCGCCGCATCGCTGCGTCGGACAAGAACATCTTGACGAAACGCGTTCGCTACGAGGTGGGGGAGACCGTGCTCTCGGCCCTCGTGGCGTCGTCGAGTGGATGGGACGATCGGTACCGCACGTCGGTCACGCTGTCGGCCGACGAGGATTCGATCAACGACTGGTCGTGCACCTGCCCCGCCGCGTTCGAGTACGACGGGCTCTGCAAGCATTGCGTGGCGCTTGTGCTCTCGTATAATCAGGATCCTGAGAAGTTCATGGGGTACCGGAAGCGCCGCCGCGTCGCCACGTCGGCGTGCATCACCGAGCTCATGCGCAAAAGCGAGCAGGTCGCGGCCGACGGCGACCTTGAAGGCAACATCGACATCGAGGTCACGCTCTCCTACGGGTACCGCCTGTGGTCGGCGAGCTTCAAAGTCGCGGGCCCGGCCTCGTCGTATGTGATGAAAAACGTGTCGGATTTCGTGCGCCGCATGAGAACGGGCGAGCGGTTCGCCTATGGGAAGAAGCTCGCGTTCACGCATTCGCCCGCGCTTCTGACGGCGCGCGCCCGCAAGGTCGCCGACTTCCTCGACCGCGCGGTCGCCCTGCGCGAGCGCGCGGGCTCGACGACGCGTTGGGGCTATACGAACGCCGTCGACGTGGGGCGCGACCTCGATCTGTCGTCGGCGGAGGTCATCGAGCTGCTCGACGTTCTCGACGGTGTGTCGTTCACGATCCGCGGTACCGATATCGGGACACGCACCGTTACCGAGGCGCACATCGTCCACGAAGACCCGCGCATCGAGGTGGGGCTTTGCCGCTCGGAAGACGGCGGCTACACGATCGAGCGGAAAAGCGAACTCGTCTTCGCGGCGCAGGGTGCGCGCATGTACGTGTGGATGGGCGACGCGGTGTACCGTTGCAGCCCGAAGCTCGCGTGCACGGCCGACTTCCTGCGCACGGTCTACGAG
>CAKTSW010000153.1 GCA_934613165.1 uncultured Ellagibacter sp. | reverse complement strand
GCGCGTAGCACAGGCATGTTTTCCAGTCAATCGACGACGCTCAAGAACGGCTTTGCGCGACGCAAGTCGAATCCGGGTCGCTCGATGGCAGGCAACGCCGGGTTTGCAACGCGCGCATGTGTTTTCGGCCTCGAAATGGCGGCTTGTGACGGCTTTGCAAAACGCGAGCGGATTTCAGACCCCCAGATGGCAGCCAAGAACGGTTTTGCAACCGCAGTTCGCCTTTGAAGCTCTCCAAACCTTTGCAAAGCCGTCACAAGGTGCCAAGCGCCGTGTTTTCATTTTGCAGAACCGTCACAGGCCGCCATTGAGAAGCGGAAAACATGGTCGGTCTTTGCAAAGTCGGTCTTCGCCGCCATCCCAAGGCGAAAAATGCGGTCGACTTTCGTAAAACCGAAACTCGATGCCATCCAAATGGGAAACTTCCTCATTCCGGATTTTCTCATTCCGCGAAGCAGACCTTCGGCGCAACTTACAAGATAGGGCGAAGAGATATTCCGCGGATGGACGTGGACGTGGACGTGGACGTGGACGTGGAATCCTCCCAAAACTTTGCCGGTGCGCGCAAGGGCCGGACGTTGCGCACTCTTCGCCCCGTCAATCTCCGGCCTCCGCACGCCAGCGCCGGACTAGAGAATCCCCTTCACGTCCTCGACCCACTCGTCGATGTCGCCTTGCGGGCTCGCAAGCCGCGCGCCGCCCGAGGAATCGAAGCGGGCATCGAGCGCCGGGCCGAAAGACGCGCCCGCGGCGACTTCTTCCATGTCGGAGATGACGGACCCCGGCCAGCCGCCACTCGTGGCAAAAGGCACAACGGTCCTCCCTTCCCAAGAATGTTCCGAGAGAAACGCGGCCACGGCAGGCGCCATGGTGTACCACCAGGTCGGCGTGCCGATAGCGACCACATCGTATTCGGACGGGTCGTGCGTCAACGCTTGGATGTCCGGCTTGAACCCCTCTTCGACCTCGCGCTTTCCCTGGCGGACGGTCGCATCGTAATCCTTCGGATAGGCAACGATCGTTTCGATGCGCTCGATGTCGGCACCGCATGCACGCGCAAGCTGCTTCGCAATGCCCTCGGTGTTCCCATTCGACCAGCTGTAGTACACGACAAGCATTTTCTTTGCCATGGGCTTCCTTTCTCTTCGACCGGGCTCACGATAGAACCAGGAGCTGGCTCAAAGTCAAGAAGATTGCCAAGAAAATGAGGGGTAGACAAAGAGTACGCGTTTTGGGCTTATAAGCCTATAAGCCTGCGGAAATCCGGGCTTATAGGACAAAACGTGTACCCTTTGCCTACCAATTCCGCTGCCGCCATTCCTGGGTGTGGAACTCCTCCCACGCAACCGCGGCGCCCCACCTCTGCACCGCCTCGTCGTTCCTCCGCATGCCGTCGGCCTTCGCGTAGAGCTCCGCTATCGACTCGTCGGTGGGCATCTCGCGCATGATCTCGGCCGCCGGCATCGGCTCCTCGGTGCGCATGTAGAGCCACCACGACATCGCCTTGACCCTGTGGTCGATCGGCATCCCGCGGTGACGGCGCAGCAGCTCGCGCAGCCGCGAGTTCAGCCCCTCTATCCTGTTGTTCGTCGACGGGACCGGGCCGCCCGCGGCCAATTCGGGATCCAGGAACGTGAACAGCTCGCCGGAGCGGCACAGCTTCTCCAGGCCGCGCCGCGCCTTGCGCAGGCGCTGGTGCTTCCAGCGCCATCCCGCGCCGTCGGGCTCGCGCTCCTTCAAAAAGGCGTCCCACCTGCCGCACCACGACGCGAACGACGCGAGCCACTCGGCGGCTGCGTTCGCGTCGGCGACCCCGAGCAGATCCTTGGCGATGCCGTACAGCTCGACGCCCGCCTGCAGGTTCGGCCTGGTCGTCGTGCACCTTTTCACTTGCTCGAAGGCGTGGAAGACGCATCTTTGCACGCGCGTCGAGGGCCAATGCTCGCGCCTGGCCCTCTCGAAGCCCGAGCCCCCGTCGCAGACCACGACGTCGGGCGGGGCGACCCTGGACATGAGCGCGCCCCACGACGCGGAGCACTCGCTGCGCGCGAGGTGCCAGCCCACGACGCGCTCCCCCGAGCAGGCTATCAGCATCACGCAGGCGCGGCCGAGCCATATGCCGTCGACGTGGACGACGTGCAGGCGCTCGTCGCAGGCCGGGGCGACCGGCCAGATCTTCCAATACCTCTCGGCCCTGCGCCTGAACGTGCGCCCGTCGCCGGGCATCGCCGCCTGCGGCGACGGCGACAGCGGCCAGTCCAGAAACGCCTTCAGCCCCTTCGCCGCCGAATCTATCCTGCGCGTGGCGGTCGCGCCGCAGGACGTGCACTGCCAGCGCCTGGAGCCGGCGGCCGTCGTCCCGTGGCCTTTCATTTTGCCCCGCACACGGGGCATGACATCTTTCCCATGCCGAAATTGAACCACAGGTGGCTTTTCATGCCCTTGACCTGGGGTGTCAAGGGGTTTCAGGGCACACGTTCTGTCCGCGCCCGAAGTTGGGGCCCGACAACTCAAAGAGGTGCTATTCGGGGGACCATCAGGCAAAACGGGGCTATTTAGGGTACACGTTTTGTCCTATAAGCCCAGAAATCCGATGCGCCCTCCGGGCACAAAAAAGTGCGAACCCGAAAACGAGTTCGCACTTCATTCGCATGGTGTCGGAGGCGGGATTTGAACCCGCACACCCGTATAAGTGGGCACTAGCACCTCAAGCTAGCGTGTCTGCCGTTCCACCACTCCGACGAGTTGTTTTATCTGTGTCAGACGCAACGTTGAATATATTAACAGACTCACAGAATCGCGCAAGGGGTAATTTCAACTTTTTCGGACTTTTCTTCCTAAACGTCCGGCACCCCTCGCCGCATCCCCCGCTACTCCTCGAGTTTCCCCTGGTCATCCTTGCTCAGGCTATCCTTCCAAGCCTTGAGGTTGGTGCCGTAGCGCATCTGGATGAGCTCCAAGACGAAGGCGAACACCATGGCGAAGTACACCATGAGCTTCTCCATGTGCATGTCGAGCACCTCGATGCCGGAGTTGATTCCAAGGGAATCGAGGAAAAGCAGAACGCCGATGACGCTGATGAAGCACAGGGCGAGGATCTTCATCTCGGCATGGCTGTTGATGAAGTCGGAAATCGGGTCGATGAAGACCATCATCATGACAACGGCGATAACCACCGCGAGAATCATGATGATGAGGTAGTTCGCAAGGCCGACCGCCGTGATTACCGAGTCGATGGAGAACACAATGTCCATAACCATGATGGTGGCGATGGCCTGCGCAAGCCCGATCTGATGAAGTGCCTTGTGCTCTTCGGATTGCGAGGCCTTCTCCTCGGTGAGAGCAAGCACGTCGCGAAGTTCGGCGATGCCCTTGTAGATAAGGTACGCGCCGCCGAGCAGAAGGACAACGTCGCGGACGGAGAAGCCGTGCGCGAAGAAGCCGAGGTCGATGGTGAAAAGCGGCGTCGTCATATGGACGAGGAAGCTCGCGAAGCACAAGAAGATGCAGCGCGACACCATGGCGCCCGCAAGGCCGAGCTTTCGGCCGATGTGCTGCTTTTCCTTCGGCAGGCGGTTCGAGGTGATGGAGATGAACACGATGTTGTCCACACCGAGCACGATCTCAAGGAAAATGAGCGTGACCAGGCTGATCCACGCTTCCGGGCTCGTAAAGATTGAAAGATCCACTTATCGTCTCCTCGTCATAGTCGCGGCATTCGGCCCGAGGAAGGCGGCTCGCATGCATAAAAAAAGACTCATGGTGCAACGGCTCTGCATCGCCGCCGCACCATGAGTCTCGTTATTTCAGACACGCCAGACCTGCCTGCAGGCCATGCTTGTTGAACGTGCCACGCATTTATGCGCCAACTACTCCCCCATGGGCGTTGTGAATCGTACCATGGGGCCGCGATTTCCCACAATGCTATAATCGGCGAAACACACAAACCGTACAGGAGCGAACCTATGCCACTCGGTAACGACGAAGAGATCCGCAACCCCCGCGAACCGGAATATTCCGACGTCGAGGGATCGGTGAAGTACATGGACGGGTCGGGGCTTTCCCGCCCCTTCGACCTTCCGCGAGCGTCCTACAAGATAGTGGGGGCGCTGCTCATCGTCGCCGCGGTCATCGGCGCGTTCATGTTGGCGAAGTACTTCGACGGCATCATCGGCGCGCCCGCGCGCGCCGAGCAGACGGTCCAGGAGAACATCGCGCGCGACGTGAGCTACGACATGCCGAATCTCGCATCGCTCATGGAAAGCGACGACGCGACGATCAAGCAGAGCTTCGCCGACGCCGGTTACACGACCTACGAGACGACGAAGGACGGCCAGTACCCCGACGGCGGCTTCGATTTGGTGAAGCTGCCCTCCGACGTGAGCCTCGTCGACGCGGCCGCGATGTACGCGTCGGGAATCTCGAGTTTGTCCGCGAGCGACGCCTCCAAGCTGCTTAAAGGGTCGTGGTCACTCACGGTGAATCGAACGGGCACGACCGACATGCGCCTCAAGTTCGCCGACTTCGCATCCGGGAGCGTCGACGAGGCGATCGACGCCGCGATGGACGCCGAGGGGCTTACCGAGGCCGCAATCGTCGACGCCGGCACCGACGACGCCGGCAATACCTACAAATCCGGCACCGTCAACGCGAACGGCAACACCTACACCTGGCGCGTTTCGGCCATTCCCTTGTCGAGCGTCTACAAGATCAAGGGTTTGCCGGACACGGCGGTCTACGTCGGTGTGCGCATGACGAAGTAGATTTCACGTGTGACCAGGCGTTTTAC
>CAKTSW010000152.1 GCA_934613165.1 uncultured Ellagibacter sp. | reverse complement strand
ACGTACTCTCGCTCCCACTTGATGGCACGAAGGCGCAGCTCCTTGGCGTACTCGTCGTCGTCCTCGTCGAACCCGTGCGCTTCCTTGATGCGGTCGATGCGGTCGTTGTATGAACGCACGACGGTACGCGTCGCCCGCCGCGTCTCGTCGGTCTGGCGCGCCGTGAGCTCCTCGACGACGTTGCGGAGGATCTCGACCTTAAGCTCCGCCTCGCGCTCGCGCGCAACCTGCACGCTCTCCTTCTCGCGCTTCGGCGCGATCAGCGGCACCACGAACGTCGCCACGAGCAGCGTGCACACGATGACGCCGCATGCGAGGAAGATGATGAGGTCGCGCTGCGGGAAGCGCGCGCCGTCGATGTAGTACGGGATCGTGAACAGGATGGACAGCGTGATCGTGCCCTTCGCGCCGCAGAGCGTGGTGATAAGGCTCTTCCGCACGTCGAGCGGGTACTTCGTGTTGTGCTTCTTGCCGCGCCTGCGCAGGTACAGGCAGTCGCTCGCGAACACCCACACGAAACGCACGGCGTACAGAAGCAGCGTCAACCCGACGACGTAGCCGATGAGCGCCGCATTCCCGATGGTCACGTCGTCCCAGGTGTGTACCATGGCCTGCGGGAGCTGCGTTCCCAGAAGCACGAAGACGAAGCCGTTCAGCGCGAACGTCAGCACGCGCCACACGCTCGATGAGACGATGTTCATCCGGGAAATCGATGGGCCGATGGCGCGAGGTGAGATGACGTTGATGAGCCCCGCGGTCACCACCGAGATGATGCCGCTCACATGCACGGCGTCGGCGATCGAATACACGAGCAGCGGGGTCAGCACTTCGAACAGCACGTGGAACGTCGTGTTCTCCACGCCGAGCGAGCGCGCCCTGTTCACGATGAGCTTGCCCAGATACGCGAGCACCGCGCCGACCGCGATGCCGCCGAAGAATTCCACGAGGAAGTTCTGCGTGGCGCTGAGGAGGGAAAACGACCCCGTCACCGCCGCAGCGATGGCGAACTGGAACGAAACGATGCCGCTCGCGTCGTTAAGGAGCAGCTCGCCTTTGAGGATGCTCCCCTGGCGCTCGGGAATGTCGACCTGCTTGGCAAGCGACGTCACGGCGACGGCGTCGGTCGGCCCGAGCGCCGCACCGAGGGCGAATGCGGCGGCGAGCCCGATCGAGGGAATGACGGCATGGACCGCGAACCCGATGATAAGCGTCGTCGCGACCACCAGCCCGATCGCAAGGGAAAGCACCGGGCGTTTATGGTGCCACAGCGCCGCCTTGTCAGCCGATTTCGCCTCGTCGTAAAGAAGCGGAGCGATAAAGAGAACGAGGAACAGCTCCGGGTCGAGCGTGACCTTGATCTGGGAAGATGCGAACACCGCGATAAGAAGCCCCAACCCGATCTGGACAAGCGGCAGCGACACCTTCGGCACGATCTGATCGATAACCGAAGAGATAAGGACGGCCGCGAGCAGCAGCATGACAAGGGTGAGGGCTTGCACCGATAGACTCTCCTTCCAAGGCGCCCGGATAAGGGCACTCCCGCTTAAGCGATTTCATTGTAACCGAACCGCTTCGCCCCGCTTTCGCTCAATCCCGAATCGAAGCGAGCGAACACAGGAGCCGCAAAAGAAAAGCCCCGCGCGCTGCACGGGGCTTCGGAAACGCGGTCTTGGCGCTACATCTTCTCCGGCGCGCTCACGCCCAGAAGCGAAAGCGTCAACGCGAGCACGATACGCGACGCGTCGCACAGCGCCAGACGCGCGCGACGGACGGACTCGTCGTCGTCGAGCACATGGCAATTGGTGTAGAACTGGTGGAAGAGCGCCGCCAAATCCTGCGCGTAGTGCGTCAGGCGGAACGGAGCGCGGTCCGCAGCGGCCTGGGCGATCATGTCCGCGAAATCGCTCATCTTGCGCATGAGCGCAAGCTCCGGCTCCTCGCCCAGCGGGGAAAGGTCGACGTCCTCGCCCACGACGCGCTTCGCAAGCTCGTCGAACGCCATGTCGCCGGACTCGTGAGCCTGCCTATCGGAATCGCTTGCCGCCTTGCGGATGATCGAGCAGATGCGCGCATGAGCGTACTGCACATAGTAGACGGGGTTCGTCGCGTCCTTCTTCTTCGCGACCTCGATGTCGAAATCGATCGGCTGGTCGGACGAGCGCGAAAGCATGAGGTAGCGCGTGGCGTCGACGCCGACCTCCTCGATAAGCTCCTCGAACGTGACCATCTCGCCCGTGCGCTTCGACATGCGAACCGCGTGCCCGTCGCGGAACAGGTTGACGAGCTGCCCGAGCACGACCTCAAGCGCCCCTTCGTAGCCCCACGCGGCGAGCATGGCCTCGCAACGCTTCACGTACCCGTGATGGTCCGCGCCCCAAATGTCGACCAAGTGCGAGAACCCGCGCTGGATCTTGTTGTAATGGTACGCGACGTCGCTTAAGAAGTACGTGAACTCGCCGTTCTCCTTGATGAGGACGCGGTCTTTCTCGTCGCCGAACGCCGTCGACTTGAACCACGTCGCGCCGTCTTTTTGGAAAACGTAGCCCTTCGCGTCCATCGCCTCGAGCGCATGGTCGACCGCGGACTTGCCGTCTTCGCCCTTCTCGTAGAGCGTCCGCTCCGAGAACCAGGTGTCGAACGTCGTGCCGAAGTCGGACAGAACCTGCTGGTTATGGGCAAGCATTTCCTTGTAGGAGCGCTCGCGGAACGCGAGAACGCGCTCGTCTTCCGGCACATCGAGCCACTTCTCGCCGTCAGCATCGAGGATTTCCCGCGCGATGTCGACGACGTAGCTGCCGCCGTAGCAGTTTTCCGGCATGGGAACATCGCGGCCGCACAGCTGCTCGTAGCGAGCGGAAACGGAACGCCCGAAGTTGTCCATCTGGGTTCCGTGGTCGTTGATGTAAAACTCTTCCGACACGTCGAAACCGGCATGACGGAGCACGCGCGCCATCGCGTCGCCGAGGGCCGCCCAGCGGCCATGGCCGACGTGCATGGGGCCGGTCGGGTTGGCCGACACGTATTCGAGGTTGATGCGCCCGAACCCTTCGGGGGCGGTGCCGCGGCCGTACTCATGGCCCTCTTCGCGAACCTCGGAAACGACGCTCGCAAGCGCCTCGTTCGTCAAGCGGATGTTGATGAAACCGGGCCCCGCGATCTCGGTCGATGCGATAAGCGAGTTCTCGGGAAGATGGTCGACAACGGCCTGCGCGATGTCGCGCGGCTTCATATGGGCAGCCTTGGCCGCACGAAGGGCAACCGTCGACGCCCAATCGCCATTGCTCGCATCGCGGGGGCGCTCGAGCGCGGAAGAGGGCGCCTCTTCAAGGGAAATCGTCCCATCCTCAACCGCGGACCGAATCGCCGCATCGACAACCTGTTCCAAGCTTACGCGTAAAGTCATAGCAGTATCTTTCGTCACATTATCCAAGCCCATGAAAAAGGGGCCGTTCAACACAGCCCCTCATTTTACCATCAGTTGAAGCGGACCGCCTATTTCAGCGTAGCGTAGATGATGGCTTTGATGGAATGCATGCGATTCTCGGCCTCGTCGAAAACACGAGAGCGCGGACCGCGGAAGACCTCATCGGTCACTTCCATTTCCTCGATGCCGAATTTCTCGGCGATCTCGGCGCCGATCGTCGTCTTCGTGTCGTGGAAAGCGGGAAGGCAGTGCATGAAAATGCCGTCCGGGGCCATCAGGTCGATCACACGCTGGTTCACCTGATAGGGGGAAAGGAGCTTGATACGCTCCTCCCAAAGCTCGGCAGGCTCGCCCATCGACACCCAGATGTCGGTATAGACGACGTCCGCGTCGGTGCATGCCTCCTCAACGTCCGCCGTGAGCGTGGCAGAGCCGCCCGATTCCGCCGCGAGCTTCGTGCACGTCTCGACAAGGTCGGCATGGGGCATGCGCTCCTTGGGGCCGCATGCGACGAAATGAAGCCCGAGCTTAGCGCAGACCACCATAAGGGAGTTCGCGACGTTATTCTCGGCGTCGCCCATGAAAACGAGTTTCTTGCCCTTGATTCCCTCGGGGAAGTTCTCCTCGAGCGTGAGCATATCGGCGATCATCTGAGTCGGATGGAATTCGTTGGTGAGCCCGTTCCAAACGGGAACGCCGGCGTTCGCAGCGAGCGTCTCGACGATTTCCTGGCCGTAACCACGGTACTCGATACCGTCGAACATTCGACCGAGCACTCGCGCGGTGTCCTCGATCGACTCCTTCTTGCCCATCTGCGAGCTACCGGGATCGAGGTAGGTAACGCCAAGGCCCAAGTCATGACCGGCGACTTCGAACGAGCAGCGCGTGCGAGTCGAGGTCTTCTCGAAGAGAAGGACGATGTTTTTACCCTCAAGGTATTTATGCGGCGTGCCCGCAAGCTTCATCGCCTTGAACTCTTTGGCAAGGCGGATGAGATAGCGAATCTCATCAGGAGTGAAATCGAGCAGTTTCAAGTAGTTGCGACCGCTTAAGCTAATAGGCATGCCATATCCTTTCGTTTCAAACGAGATAACAAGGATACTCCCATAACGCGAAGAGCAGGTCAGACATCGGTAAAAGGCTCACGGAATCTCACGGCAACGAAAAGGATGGCGCCCCTATGCACACGTGCGCCGCGCAGGCGTCTTGGTAACGGCAAGCACCTGCCAAAAGCGGGAAAAGAGACGAGAAGCCGCGACCGCTTGAGCCGACGGGCGGGCGCGAAGGCGGCGCCCTGCGCCAGGGCGGCCCCTCGAGGCGGGCGCGCGGAGGGCGGTGGCGATAGAAAAAAGGGGAGCGGCCCGAAGGCCGCCCCCCCATGGGGCCCGCAG
>CAKTSW010000151.1 GCA_934613165.1 uncultured Ellagibacter sp. | reverse complement strand
ATGTATTCTTGCTCAGCAATCTTGTCTAAACCGACCGTAGCGCAGAAGCCCTTTTCGTCATCAAGTTCGCCTTTGCGGTACGCATCAAAGGCGCCTGCAACTTTCGCGATGTCCTCTTCGGTGAACTCGCGAAGCTTACGGCTAACCATAGTACCCATTTCGCGGGCATCGATGAACAGCATTTTGCCCGGCTGGGCCTTTGCTTTGGCGATAATCCACAGGCTTACCGGAATGCCCGTGCTGTAAAACAGCTTGTCGGGCATGGCTACGATGCCCTCCACCAAATCCGCCTCGAGAAGCGCTTTGCGGATGTCGCCTTCTCCGCTTTGCTGGCTCGACAGCGAGCCGTTGGCCAAAACCATGCCCATGCGGCCGTTTGCCGCGAGGTGATGCACCATGTGCTGCACCCACGCGAAATTCGCGTTGCCCTCCGGCGGGATGCCGTACTCCCAGCGCGGGTCTTCTTTCAGTTTGTCACCACCCCAATCCGACAGATTGAAGGGCGGGTTCGCCAAAATGAAATCGAAACGCTTGTCTTTATGCAGATCGTTAAAGAACGTGTCGTCGTTGAATCTTCCCAAATCGGCATCGATACCGCGAATGGCAAGGTTCATGGTTGCCATCTTCCAGGTGGTTGGATTGCTTTCCTGGCCGAAAATCGACAAGTCGTTAATGTTACCGGCGTGGCGTTTCACGAATTCGGCAGACTGCACGAACATGCCGCCCGAACCGCAGCAAGGGTCGTACACGCGCCCATGGAAGGGCTGGATGATTTCAACGAGGGTTTTGACGATGCATGCGGGCGTGTAGAATTCGCCTGCGTTCTTGCCTTCCGCTTCGGCAAACTTAGCAAGACAGTATTCGTACGTACGGCCTAGGATGTCCCTCGTGTCGCCTTTTTCCGCCATCTGGACGTTGGTGAACAGGTCCACGACTTCGCCCAGGCGTCGTTTGTCGAGTTCTTGGCGCGCGAAGTTCTTCGGCAGGATGTTCTTCAGGCGATCGTTCTCGGCTTCGATTTGGCGCATGGCCTCGTCGATGACCTTGCCGATTTCAGGAGTATGCGCTGCTGCAGCGATAACAGACCAGCGCGCCGCCTGGGGAACGAAGAATATCCCTTCCGCCGTGTACTCGTCTCGGTCTTCTTCCCAGCCCTCGCCTTCTTTGACGAGCTCCTGGTAGCGCTGGTCGAACTTATCGGAAATGTACTTCAAGAAAATTAGGCCGAGCACGACATTTTTATATTCCGAAGCATCGATGTTGCCGCGCAGCTTGTCGGCGGCTTTCCAGATTTGCTCCTCGAATCCGATTTCAGCCGTGTTATCGGCTTTCTTCTTTGCCATTTTCGCCTATCTTTCTTATCGAATCTTCGTATCGGCCCAAAGCTCGCACTGAGCCATGACCGTGTCCATTGCGTCTTCAACGCCTTCGGGAGGGTACTTGTACTTTCGCAGCAGACGCTTGATTGCACGACGCATTCCCGCACGAGCGCTTTCCTTTTTCTGCCAATCGATAGTAGCGTTTTTCTGCATGGCCTCGGTTAGCTCACGCGTAATAGCAATCAGCTGGTCGTTGCTGTAGAAGTCTTTTACCGCCTGCGGCTTGGTGATTGCATCGTAGAACGCCATCTCTTCTTCCGACAGGCCAAGCGCCTCCGCATCCGTGCGGTCTTTCATCATGTCCTTCGCCATGTTGACGAGCTCTTCGATGACTTCCGCGTTGGTAAGCATGCCGTTAAGGTAGGAGTTCAAGGTTCCTTGAAGCATCTCGGAGAACTTCTGCGCCTTTACGATGCTGGTTCGCTGATATTGGCGAACGCGCTCTTTGATAAGCCGCTTCAGGCTTTCGATGGCCACGTTCTTCTGCTTCATGGCGGCGATTTCCTGCAGGAAGGATTCGTCGAACAGCGAGATTTCGACGCTGTCCTTTTCGAACAAATCAATGACGCCGTCGGAGTGCACCGTTTGCTGCATGATCTCGGTGACGCGGGCGTTGAACTCGGCGTACGTCATGCCGCCGTTGCCGCCGACGGACCTACCCTCAAGGCGCAACACCTGCACGCGCAAAACGGACAGGTACGCCGCCTCGTGCTGGTCCTCCTCGGAAACGAGGCTTTTGCAGAGGCTGAGCGCCTGGTTCATAAGCTGACATTGCTTGAGGAAATCTTCTTTGTCGGCGTTGCGCTGCGGGTCGAGCAACCAATCCGTTCCATCGGAAATCGCTTCGGCCAAGTCAGATTTCTTATTGGTGAAAATCCTCCCTGCGTAGTCGAAACCGTACATCAAATCACGACATACATCGAGTTTTTCCAGGAACTTCGGGTATGCCGTAGCCGCTACATCCATGTCGCCATAGTTATCTTGGTCGCGGTTGGTGTAGTCCTTCATGGCCTGCTTCAGTGCCCGGGCTATGCCGATGTAGTCCACGACCAAGCCACCTTCCTTGCCCTTGCACACGCGGTTCACGCGGGCGATTGCCTGCATGAGGTTATGCCCACGCATGGGCTTGAAGACGTACATAGTCGATAGGCTGGGGACGTCAAAACCGGTAAGCCACATGTCTACGACGATGGCGATTTTCAGCGGATCGTCGTCGGATTTGAATTTGCGCTCCATCTCCTTTTTGTGCTGGGAGCCACCGCAGACTTTGAACCACTCCTCCGGGTCTTGGTTGCCCATGGTCATGACCACGCCCACTTTGTCTTTCCATTGGGGACGCAGCTCCATAAGCCGATAGTAGATTTTCATGGCGATTGGGCGGCTGTAGGCCACTATGAGGGCCTTCCCCGAGAGCACGTCCGCGCGGTTCTTTTCGTAGTGATCCACGATGTCGTTGCATAGCGAATTGATTACTTCGGGGGTGTCAAAGATGGCGTCGAGCCCGCCGAGGTCGCGCTTGGACTTTTCTACCGACGACTGGTCGGCGTTTTGGCTGAACTCCTGGTACGCTGCGTCAATCTTGCCCAACGCGTCTGGGTCGAGGTGCAGCGCCATAACGCGGCTTTCGTAATACACGGGCTTGGTGGCCTGGTCTTCAACGGACTGCGTCATATCGTAGATGTCGATATAGTCGCCGAAAATCTCCCGGGTGTTCTTATCTTCAGTGGCGATTGGCGTGCCGGTGAAGCCGATATAGCTGGCGTTTGGCAGCGCCTTGCGGACCAAACGCGCCGCGCCGATAGAGACGTTGCCTTCAGCATCGATTTTCTCGGTGAGGCCGTATTGGCCGCGGTGGGCCTCATCGACCATGACCACAACATTGCTGCGGTCGCATAAGGGCTCCTCGCCGTCAGCGAACTTCTGCATTGTGGTGAAGATTATGCCGTTTGCTTCGCGGCCCATCAGCTTGTCTTTAAGGTCTTGCCGACTTGCTGCCTGCGCGGGCACCTGGCGCAGAAACGCCTTGCAACGGCAAAACTGACCATAGAGCTGGTCATCGAGATCGTTGCGGTCGGTGATGACGACAATGGTCGGGTTTTCGAGACGCTCTTGAAGTAGGTGCGCGAAAAAGACCATAGAAAGAGACTTGCCCGACCCTTGCGTATGCCAGAACACGCCGATTTTGCCATCGCCGTCAACGGCTTGCTGAGCACGTTCGATAGCCTTGCTGACCCCGAAGTATTGATGATAGCCCGCTAGGATTTTAATAACGTTTGAAGACGTATCGCCGAAGCAAACGAAGTTCTTAATGATGTTTAGCAGGCGCGCTTTTGGCATCATGCCGTCAAGCATGGTTTTCCACGTTGCCGCCCTGGTGTTGGCGTAGTTGCCGTCAACGGATTTCCACGAGACGAAGCGGTCTTCGTTTGCGGTGATGGTGCCCACGCGAGTTTCGGACATGTCGCTCATGACGCAGAAGACGTTGGGAACGAACATGCTGGGGATGTGCTGCATCTAGTTACGGAGCTGGAGATACGCATCCGAAGCATCGGTTTCCTCGCGCGAGGGGCTTTTCAGCTCGAACATGACAAGCGGCATGCCGTTCACGAAGGCGATGAGGTCAGGGCGCTTGTTGGAGTATTCGACGAACGTCCATTGGTTGACGATATGGAAGTCGTTGTTCTCGGGATTGCTAAAATCAAGCAGGCGGACGATGTCGTCGCGTTCTTCCTTGCCGTCGAAGAAGTGGACCTCTACGCCTGATTGAAGGTAGTCCATAAACGTTTCGTTGCGCTGCTCGAGCGTGCCGCCTTCGACGTTTGAAATCTTGAGGATTGCCTCTTGGATAGCCGCGCACGGCAGCCCCTTGTTGATACGGCGCAGCGCAGCGGACAGGACATCGGGCAGAAACACATCGCGATACTCGTCTGTAGTGCGCGCGACGTCAGGCCCGTAAAGATGCTCATAATGCTCCCACTCGACAAGATGTTCGATAAGAGCCTGCTCGTAGAAGTCTTCGTTCACGCGTAAAACCGCGTAATCAATACCGGATGCTGTCCGTTTCATGCTGGCACCTTAATCATATGCGAAAAAGTTTGAATCAGGAAACCCATTTCTATTGTACCATCTGCGCTTATCTAAAACCGATACTTTGGTTAGCACGCATGTTCCCAGAGAAGCCCGAAACGCGGTTGACCGAATTGCGGCTGATATCGATTCTCAGCAATAGGAGCATCGTGGGTTTTTATCTCGCACGGGCTCCTTCGCAAGTTTTGCGATTCGTGCATTTCGCGATAGGCGAAGCTCTGCGCCTCGTGCGCAACCGGGAAATCAAGCCTGCGAGGTCCACGATTTGGGGATTTCGCATAGATGGTGAGCACCGAAATCCACAAACTCAACACTTACGAAGCGTCGGCGGTTTGTGCTTTACTAGCAAACGACAAAAGCGCAGTGAGACGCTGTACGAA
>CAKTSW010000150.1 GCA_934613165.1 uncultured Ellagibacter sp. | reverse complement strand
ACGGCAGCGGAATAGTCACGCAATCATAACCGGCGCGCGCCATGAGCGCGTAGGCGTCGCGGATGCCGTAGGCGACGCCGGCGGGCGCATGGGCGTCGGTGCCCACCGTGCAGGGCACGCCCGCGCGGCGAAACGCGCGCAGAAGATCGAGCGCGGGGTACATTTCCCCACACCGCTTCACCGCGCCCGCCGTGTTCACCTCGACCATGCGGCCGCCCTCGCGCGCCGCTTCCGCCATGCGCTCATAGAGCGGAGCCAGCGGAAACGTCGGGTAGTGCCCGAGCTTTTTGGGCAGGTCGGGATGCGAAAGCACGTCGAAGCGATCGGGAGAGGCGGCCATGGCGCACCATTCGTCGACGTAGCGCTCCCAGATGCGGTCGGGGGCGCCCTCTTCAAGCCAGGGGCCTTCGTTGTCCTCGTTGTCGCAGCCCCATCCATCGACGAAATGCACCGACCCGAGCACCACCTCGAAACGCGAGGTGTCGCGCGCATCGGCGGCGCGGTCCTCCAGGGCGCCGAGCCAGTCCATCTCGCAGCCCGAGAAAACCTCGATGCCCGGATGCGCCGCGCGCGCTTCTTCGATGGCGGCGAGGTAGCCTTCGACCGCCGACGCCGGCATCGCCTCGTCGTGGTTCGGGTTGAACGCGTCCGACAGGGGAAAATGCTCGGTCACCGCGAGCACCGACACGCCCGCGCGGCACGCGGCGTCCACGAGTTCGGCAACCGTTCCCTCGCCGTGCCCGCAGAGCGCCGTGTGCGTATGGGTGTTCACCAAAGGCGTCACGAGCGCGCTACCCCCGGTTCCAATCGAGTGCCTCGGCGAAGGCGCGAAGGAACCCTTCGATGTCCTCGCGCGTGGTGTAGCGCCCCATCGAGATGCGCAGCGCGCCGTATGCCTCGTCGCCGTCGATGCCGATCGAGCGCAGCACGTGACTCGGCTCGAGCGAATGCGACGAGCACGCCGAGCCGCCCGAAACGCCGAAGCCCTTCATGTCGAGGCGCAGGATGAGCGTCTCGCTTTCGAGGTCGTCGACCATGATATGCACGATGTTCGGCAGGAAACGCTCGCTTCCCCGCGGCACGT
The DNA here is from genome assembly GCA_934613165.1 of uncultured Ellagibacter sp. Lineage (GTDB taxonomy): Bacteria > Actinomycetota > Coriobacteriia > Coriobacteriales > Eggerthellaceae > Ellagibacter. Next base: position 3,765 of record CAKTSW010000150.1, on the reverse strand, counting down.
CGACCGTGGCGCGCACGCCGCGCACCTGGGAAAGCTTCTCGTACAGGTAGTCGCGAAGCTCGCGCAGGCGCGCCGATTCGGAGGGCTCCATGCTGCACACGGCGCGGCATGCCGCCGCGAACCCTGCGGCCCCCATGACGTTCTGCGTGCCGCTGCGGCGGCCCGCCTCCTGCCCGCCGCCGAGCTCGAAGGCGGCAAAGGGCGTGCGCGCCTTCACGTAAAGCGCGCCGATTCCCTTGGGGCCGCCCACCTTGTGAGCCGAAAACGAAGCGGCGTCGACGCCCCATTCCTGCACGTCGAGCGGCATCTTGCCGAGCGCCTGCGTGGCGTCGACGTGAAAGAGCGCGCCGGATCCGTGCGCGATGCGGGCAAGCTCGGCGACCGGTTGCACGCTTCCCAGCTCCGAGTTCGCGGCCTGCACCGACACGAGCACGGTGTCGGAATCGACCGCTTGGGCGAGCGCATCGGGGGTGATGAAGCCCTCGGGGTCGGGGCGCAGACGCGTCACGCGGAAGCCCTGCTGCTCCAAGCGCCGCGCAGGCATGAGCACCGCCTCGTGCTCGATGTCGGAAACGACGACGTGCGGCGTGAACGAGCAGCCCTTCGCGCGACGGGCCTCGGCCGCGGCGGGCGCGACGCCGAGCAGCACCGTGTCGTCGGATTCCGTGGCGCCCGACGTGAAGACGATCTCGCTCGGGCGGGACGCCCCCACGTCGTGCGCGATGGATTTGCGCGCGGCCTCGAGCGCCTCGAAGGCGGCGCGGCCGGGAGAATGGAGCGAATTCGCGTTCATGTTGAGCGCGAGGTTGTCACGCCCGCAGGTAAGATAGGGCTTCATGGCCTCCAAGGCCTCTTCGCACAGAGGCGCCGTGGCGGCGTAGTCAAGATACACGTAGCCGGGACGTACGGTTGCAGGCATGGGGATCTAGCCCTCCTCTTCGTCGGTAAGGAAGTCCGCTTCCGCTTCGGCTTCGGCCTCGGCAAGCGCCGCTAGGCGGGCGGCATCGCCCTTCCCCTTCACCTCGGCGATGGCGCGCGCGGGGTCGTCGGCGCCGAACACGGCACTTCCGCACACGAACACGTCGGCCCCGGCTTCCGCCAAGCGCTCGATCGTGGATGCGGACACGCCGCCGTCCACCTCGATGAGCAGGTCGTCGTTGCCGACGGCGCGCGCGAGTTCGGCAACGGCGGCCACCTTCTCCTCGCTGCCCTCGATGTAGCTCTGGCCCGAAAAGCCCGGCTCCACGCTCATCACGAGCACCATGTCGAGGCGCGCGATGACGTCCTCGAGCACCTCGGGCGGCGTCTTGGGCTTGAGCGCGATCGCAGCCTTCGCCCCCGCCTCGTGGATCATGTCGACGGCTTCGCGCATCTTGTCGCCGTAGAGCACCTCGGCGTGCACGCACACCATGTCGGCGCCGACCGCCAGGAACCACGGCAGCTCTTCGAGCGGGTTGTCGATCATGAGGTGCACGTCGAGCGGGATCGTCGCGAGCGCTTTGAGCTGCTTCACCGTGGGAACGCCCATCGTGAGGTTCGGAACGAAGTGCCCGTCCATCACGTCGACGTGCACGTACCCCGCGCCGGCGTCCTCGATCATGCGGATGTCGCGTCCCAAGTTCATGAAGTCCGCCGACAGGATCGACGGGGCAATCGACACAGGCTGAAACATTCAGGCTCCTTACCCTTTTCCGCGCGGCGGCCAGCCGCTCGGTTCCTCTTCTTCAAGGGCATTCTAGCGCAAGCGGCCCCGCATGAGCCAAGACGCCTGCTCGACACGCGGAAATCACCACGCGGCACTCGCCGCACGATGCCAGCTCAAGCACAGGGCCGGCCGCACCCGCCGGCGGCGGACACGGACGCGATGCCGACCGCAGCTGCAGCGCCGGACATGGGTGCGACCTGCGTGCTTTCTCCCCTTTTCGGCTCATGCGTCGGCGCGTTGCATTCCCGGTTGCCTATAATGGGCACAAGAGGAAGAAGGTGCTCATGGACACACATCCGCTTGCCTACTACGTCTACCGCACCGCGCACGGCGCGCTCACCATTTGCGTCGCCGAGGACGGCGTGCGAAACATCGCGCTCGGGTCAGTCGCCTTCGACGCCCCGTGCCGCCCGACCGAGCTTTCCAACAGGGCGGCGACCGAACTGCAGGAATACCTCGCGGGCAAGCGGCTTGCGTTCGACGTGCCCGTCTCCCCCTGCGGAAGCGACTTCCAGCGCACGGTGTGGGACGAGATCGCGCGCATCCCCTACGGCACCGCGCGCACCGCAACCGACATCGCGCGCGCCCTCGGGCGCGCCGGCTCGCACCGGGCGGTCGGGCAGGCGGTGCGGCAAAACCCCCTCGCGATCATCGTTCCCGACCATCGGGTCGTGGGAAGCGACGGGCATTCGCTTCTGAAGGGGGCGCCCGGGCGCGTCCGCGAAGCGCTTCTACGCATGGAGAAAGGCCTCTTAAGCTGCTAGCATATGAAAGTCTATCTTACCGACATCCTGACCGCCGTGGTGCTGTTCCCGTTGGCGGCCCTGCTCATCACCGTCCCCTACATGGTGCACCAATACCGAAAGCTCGGTTCGGTCCCTAAGCTCCACACCGCCATCGTCTACTCGTTCGTGTTCTACCTCATGTGCGCGTACTTCCTGGTGCTTCTGCCGCTGCCCGCCGACCACACGGCCTACGTCGCCTACGCCGCGACGCCGCAGCTTCGGCCCTTCAACTTCGTGCGCGAGTTCTTGACCGAGACCGCAGCCTCGCCCACCGATCCCGCCACTTGGCCCGCCGTCCTGCGCGACCCCTACATCTACGAGGCCGTCTTCAACGTGGCGCTTCTGGTGCCGCTCGGAGCATACCTGCGCTACTACTTCCGCCGCCGATGGTGGCAAACGCTCGCGATCGGCTTCGCGGTCACGCTTTCCTTCGAAACGACCCAGCTCACGGGACTCTGGGGCATCTACGAGCACCCGTATCGCCTCTTCGACGTGGACGACCTCATGCTGAACACGCTCGGCGCCATGGCGGGATTCTGGCTTGTCGAGCCCGCGATGCGGCTGCTTCCCGACCTGCGCGCGGCGAACGCGACGGCCCGGGCGCGCGGCCTCACCGCAAGCGTCACCAGGCGCGCGCTGTCGTTTTTACTCGACGCCGTGCTCGCGACGGCGCTCGCCGCGGTGGGAATACTCGTCGTGTACAAGACGGGGTTCGCCGCCGAGCCCCTCGGCACGCGCGCGACCGCGCTCACCACGGTCGCGGCCACGACGACGCAAACGGGCGACGCGCTCGTTTGCGCCCGCATCTGCATCGCGGCCGCTCTGCTCGCCGTGTTCTTCGTCTTTCCCGTGGCGACAGCAGGCCAGACGCCCGCGCAGAAGCTCTTGAGGCTGCGCATGGTCCGCCCCGACGCGAGCAGGGCCTCGTGGTACAACTACTTAGGTCGCTACGGTTTGCTGTTCCTGCTCGTGTGGGTTCCCTGGGCGGCGTTCACCCTGTTCGCCGAATCAGGGGCCAACGCGGCGAGCGTCTCCGCGCAAACAGACGCGCTCGCCGCCTTCGCAAGCGAGCACTTCACGACGTGCATCATCGTGGGCGGCGTCTTCACGGCCGCATGGGTGGCATCGCTCGTCGTGCGCGGCGTGCGCGCGGCCCAAGGGCGAACGCCCTTCGTCATGCTGAACGGCATGCTGTCGAACACGCGCGTCATGACCGAAGCCGGCATCGCGGCCGAACGTGCCCGTCTCGCTGCGCTTTCGGTGGACGACGTGCGC
>CAKTSW010000149.1 GCA_934613165.1 uncultured Ellagibacter sp. | reverse complement strand
CGAAGGCGCTTCTGTTCTCGAAGGACTACCCGGCGCGCCGCGTCATCTGCATCGACGACAAATGGGGCGTCGAGCTCGACCGCCGCTGCACCGAGGCGGGCGACATGGTGGTCACGACCGGCTTCAACGAGGCGGCCGACATCCACCCGCTCACGGTCGATTACGGCGTCGCCGACACGCACGTCGTGCTGTCCGTGCGCGGCGTGGAAGTGGAGTTCACCTACCCGCTCGTCGGGCGCTTCAACGTCTCGAACGTCATGACGGCGTTCGGCGTGGGGCTCATGCTCGGCTTCGAGGCCGCAGGCATCGCGTCCGCGCTCAAGGATGCCAACCCCGTCCCGGGTCGCCTCGAGCGCATCCGCACGCCGCACGACGGCGGCGTGTCGGTCTATGTGGACTACGCGCACACCCCCGACGCGCTCGAGAAGGCGCTCCATTCCATCATGGCGCTCGGGCACGGCAAGACCATCGTCGTGTTCGGGTGCGGCGGTAACCGCGACGCCTCGAAGCGCCCCCTCATGGGCAAGAAGGCGCTCGCGGCCGACTATGCCGTCGTCACAAGCGACAACCCGCGCCACGAGGACCCCGACGCCATCATCGCCGACATCGTCGCCGGTATGGGCGAGGCCGCCGGCAAGTACGAGGTCGTGAGCGACAGGCGCGAGGCGATTCGTCGCGCCATCGAGCTCGCCGACGAGAACACCTCCATCCTCATCGCCGGCAAGGGGCATGAGGACTACCAGCTGGTCGGCGACAAGGTGCTCTCGTTCGACGACCGCGTCGTCGCGCGCGAGGAGCTCGAGCGCCGGTTCGCCCCGAAGAACGCGGAGGCGAACTAGCCTTGCGTCTTTCCATCCGTGAAATCGCCGAGGCGACGGGCGCCCGCGTCGCCCTTTCCGGCAACCTCGACGCCGTGGCGACGTCGCTTACGTGGGATTCCCGCGCGGTTCGCGAAGGGGCGCTCTACGCGGCGCTTCCCGGCGAGCGCCACGACGGCTGCGACTTCGCGTCCGCGGCGGTTGCGGCCGGCGCAGTCTGCGTCCTCGCGTCCCACGAGCTCGACTCCAAGCAGGCCCGCGCGCTCGAACAGGCGGGCGCGTCGCTTCTGCTCGTGCCCGACACGGCGGCCGCCATCACCGATCTCGCGCGCGCTTGGCGTCCCCGCCTTCGCGGGCGCGTCATCGGGCTTACCGGTTCCAACGGCAAGACGACTACGAAGAACCTCGTGCGGGACGTGCTCTCGCTTGCGGGCACGGTCGTCGCGACCAAGGGCAACCAGAACAACGAGCTCGGCGTGCCGAACACCCTGCTCGCCGCCGACGAGGACACCGACTTCGTCGTCGTCGAGATGGGGATGCGCGGGCTCAGGCAGCTCGAATCGCTCTGCTCGTTCGTGCGTCCCGAATGGGGCATCGTCACGCAGGTGGGCGAAAGCCATATCGAGATCCTTGGCAGCCGCGAGAACATCGCTCGCGCCAAGTCCGAGCTCGTGGCCGCCCTCCCCGAAGGCGGCATGGCGTTTCTGAACGACGCCTGCGACATGGCCGACTTCGTGTGGGACGCCGCGCGTGCCGAAGCGCACGGCGTCTCCCGCGTGCGCTTCGACGGGTCCGGCGCGGCCGACCCTGCGCACGCGTCGGGCCCGATCGTTTGGGCACGCGACGCCTCGCTCGACGACGAGGGCCGCGCATCGTTCACGCTTGGTGCCCAAGGGTTCGGCGGCGCTGCGGAATCGGTTCCGTGCGCGCTCGAGCTCAAGGGGCTCCACAACGTGAGCAACGCCTGCGCCGCCGCAGCGGTCGCGCTCGCCGCGGGGATTTCCCTTGCCGACGTCGCACGTGCGCTCGGCGAGGCTTTGCCCGAATCGGGGCGCCAGGAAATGCTTCGCGCGAAGGGCGGCTTCACCGTGGTGAACGACGCCTACAATGCGAACCCCGACTCCATGCGCTGCGCCCTCAACACGTTCGCGGCGCTCCGCGTCGAGGGCCGCCGCATCGCCGTCTTGGGCGACATGGGCGAACTCGGCGACTTCGCGCCCGCGGGCCATGCCGAGATGGGAAAACTCGCGGCGAAGCTTGGAATCGACGAGCTCGTCGTCGTCGGGAGCTTGGGCGCGCTCATCGCCGACGCGGCCGAGAAGGCGGGCATGCCCGCTTCCCGCATCGTGCGCACGGCCTGCGCCGATGAGGCCCTCGAAGTAGTGAAAGGCTGCGTTTCCGCCCGCGACGCGGTGCTTGTCAAGGCATCGCATTCGGTGGGGCTCGAACGCGTCGTTGAAGGATTGATTGACTGATGTTCAGTATTTTCTCGAACTACCCGACGTTCGTCGTGTTCCTTGCGGTGGTGTTGGCGATCGTCATCACCATGGCGCTCATGCCGGCGTGGATCCGTTTTCTGCGCTCGAGCCATATCGGCCAGCAAGTCCGCGCCGACGGCCCTGAAAGCCATCTCGTCAAGCAGGGCACGCCCACCATGGGCGGCGTCATCATGCTCATCGCCGTCGTGGCGGTCGTCCTGCTCATCGGCATGCCCTCGCCCGAAACCTTCGCGCTCGTCATCGCGACGGTCCTCGCGGGCGCCTTGGGTCTTGCCGACGACGGTGAGAAGGTCGTCAAGGAGCGCTCGCTCGGCCTTACCCCGAAGGCGAAGCTCATCGGCCAGTTCATCATCGCCACGGTCTTCTGCCTCGTCGCGGTGAACTGCCTCGGCGTTGCTCCGACGGTCGACATCCCGTTCGTCTGCACGCTCGATTTCGGCATCCTGACCACCACGATCGGCGGCGTGGACATCCCGTGGCTCTACCTTATCTTCGTGAACATCCTGCTCGTGGGCATGTGCAACGCGGTCAACCTCACCGACGGCCTTGACGGCCTCGCCGCGGGAACCGTCATGATCGTCATGATCGTCATGGCCGCCATCGCCTACCGCACCGACGCGCTCGACTCCGCCATCTTCGCCGCGGCCCTCGCCGGCGCGTGCGTCGGGTTCCTCTGGTTCAATTCCTACCCCGCCGACATCTTCATGGGCGACACCGGCTCGCTCGCGCTCGGCATGGCGCTCGGGTGCCTGGCCGTGCTCACCAAGACCGAGGCGGTGTCGATCATCATCGGCGGTTTGTTCGTCGCCGAGGCACTGTCGGTCATGATCCAGGTCTTCTACTACAAGAAAACGCACAAGCGCATCTTCCTCATGGCGCCCTTGCACCATCATTTCGAGAAGAAGGGGTGGAGCGAGACGAAAGTCGTCGTGCGCTTCTGGATCGTGTCGGGCGTGCTCGCCGCGGTCGGCTTCTCCCTCTACTTCGCCGAGTCGCTTATGGCGGTGGCGTAGCGCATGACCGTACGTCGGGAAGGACGAAACGTGCTGATCGAAGGAAAGAAACACGCGCCCGAGAACCTGGGGCGCGTCCTTGTTCTCGGACTCGGGAAGAGCGGTCTTGCGGCCGTCGACTACCTGCTGCCGCTTATCGGGGGACGCGTGGAGCGCCTGGCGATCGCGGCCGGTACCGAAAACGACGCCTCCCGGCAAGCGGCCGCGCGCGCTGAAGCGGCGGGCGCGGCCGTCGCGTTCGGCGACGACGCGGTGGCGCCTCTCGTCGACGAGGCGGGCCCATTCGATCTGTGCATCGCAAGCCCTGGCATCTCCGCACTCTCCGATTTCTATCGGAGCGCCCAAGCCGCAAGCGCCGAGCTTGTGAGCGAAGTCGAGTTCGCGTGGCGCGAAAGCGACGCGGACAGCGTTTGGATCGCCATCACCGGCACCAACGGCAAGACGACCACGACCTCGATCGTCGCCCACCTGCTCGAACAGGCGGGGATGTCCGCGCACGCGGTCGGCAACATCGGCGACGCGTGCATCGCGCGCGTCGGGGCGGGGGACACACAAGTCTACGTGGCCGAGGTGTCTTCCTTCCAGCTTGAATCCACGAGCCTTTTCGCCCCGAACGTGGCCGTCGTGCTGAACATCACGCCCGACCACGTCGAGTGGCACGGCACGCTCGAAGCCTACGCCGCCGCGAAGTGGAAGTGCACGGCCAACCTCGCGAGCACTCAGGGCGCGGTCGCCGTGCTCTGCGCGACTGACGACGCGGTGCGCGCACGCATCCGCGAGCTTCGCGCGCAAAGCACAGGCGAGCGCGGATTCGCCTACATTCCCGTGGGAACGAAAGACGGCGTTGCGGGCGACATGCGTGCCCGCTGCGGCGCCGACAACGCGGCGTTCGTGAACGAAGACGGCGTGCTCACCGTCGCGTTCGAAGGCGCAGAGCACGAGCTCTGCCGCGCCGACGAACTTCAGGTCAAAGGCGAGCACAATCTGGAAAACGCGCTCGCGGCCGCGTCGTGCGCGATCGCCGTCGGCGCGCCCGACGACGACGTCGCCTACGGGCTGCTCACGTTCGCGCCGCTCGAGCACCGCATCGAGCCGTGCGGATCCGTCGGCGGCGTCGAATGCTACAACGACTCCAAGGCGACCAACGTCGACGCGACGCTCAAGGCCTTTTCCGCGTTCGGGAACAAGCGCCCCATCGTGCTGCTCGGCGGGCACGACAAGATGACGGACTTGGCCCCGCTCGTCGAGGCCGCACACGCCCATGCGAAGGCGGTCGTCGTCTTCGGGGCGGCGCACGACCGCTTCCTCGCCGCGTTCGGCGGCGTGAACGAGAGCCCGGATGAGGGCTGCGCGGTCCTGTCGGCGAACCATATGGAAGACGCGCTCGATGCGGCGCTCGGTGTGGCGGCCGCAGGCGACGTGGTCGTGCTGTCCCCGGCGTGCTCGTCGTTCGACGAGTTCAGCTGCTACGAGGAGCGCGGCGACGTGTTCAAGAAGCTCGTCGCCGTACGGGCGTAGGGGC